>DASSYG010000310.1:0-5270 GCA_035703405.1 Acidimicrobiales bacterium
CGATGACTTCCGAGCACTGGACGACCTCATCGAGGTGGTCGAAGTCTGACGCGAGTGGGGTGCGGGTCGACGGTGGCCGTAGCCTCACTGGCGTGTCGCGGTATGCGTTCGCGCTGAAACCGAAGTGGATTTTCGGGCATCTGCTGGTGCTCGTGTTGATCATCGGGTTCATCAACGCGGGGCTGTGGCAGGTCCGTCGTCTTCACGAACGCCAGGCGTTCAACGAGCAGGTCGTCGCGAACATGGAGGCGCCGATCGCGTCGGTCGACGGGGTGTTGCCGCCCGGCAGCGACCGATCCGACGTCGGCGACGTGTTGAACCGGCGGATCACGGCGAGCGGCCACTACCTGATCGACGACGAGGTGGTCATCAATGCGCAGGCCTCACCCGACGGCGTGCCCGGCGTCTGGATCGTGACCCCCTTGCAACTCGACGACGGTCGGGTACTGCTGGTGAACCGTGGCTGGCTGCCCTCCACCGGACCCATGACCGAGCCGCCCGCCGACGCCCGACCACCTTCGGGCGAGGTCACCGTGTCCGGTCTCGTCTCCCAGTCCCAAGCCGCGGCCGAAGGCGAATCGGCCGAGACCGACAAGGCGCGCCAAGGGTCGTTCCTCCGCATCGACGTGGCCCGGATCCAGCGACAGTTCTCCGAGACGCTCGTGCCGGCCTTCCTGCTCAGGCGCGCCCAGACGCCTCCCGACGCGGGCACCCAGAAGCCACAGAACCTTGCGCCGCCTGAGCTGTCGAATGGTCCGCACCTGAGCTATACGCTCCAGTGGTTCGGGTTCACGCTCGTCGCACTGATCGGGTACCCGATGCTGTTGTGGATGATCGGGCGCGACCGCGAAAAGGAAGGGCCGAACCGAGACGACGCCGCGGCGGACGACCTGCCACCCGGCGCGTTCGTCGACGCCGACGGCATCCTCGACCTGACCGGGGTGACGCGATTCGACCCCGACACCGACATGGAACACGAGTCGGGAGATCCGCTCCGTCGGTGACCCAGGTCACAGACCTTCGTCCCTGACGCAGCGCGTCGCATCTCCGTACCGTCCTTTCCAACGGGGAAATCCGCACGCGGTCGCACCGCACCGTCGACGTGCGACAACGGGGGAACGACCCGCGCCCGACTTCGACCTGCGGGTCGTCCGATCCCACTGGGAAGGTTCTTCCATGACCGATCTCGCCGCATCCCGCCCATCGACCGAGCAGATGATCGGCCGTGCCGACGTCGACGACCTCGCCGAGATCCTCGCCGTCACCAATTCAGACGTCGACTCGGTGATGCATGTCGTGAAGAACAACGCCGATGCGATCTTCACCTGGGACTACCAGACCGATGCACGCCCCGGCCTGATGCGGCTGTACGAGAAGGCCAAGAAGAGCCAGTGGAACGCCACCACCGACATCGACTGGAACGTCGAGGTCGACCCCGAACAGGTGGCGGTGGAGACCTCGATCGCCAACGCCGGGATCTTCAGCGGTGCGGTGGATCTTTCGGGGACGCCACTCGCCAAGTTCTCCGAGGCCGACTGGTTGCGTTTCGGTGTCGAATCGCAGAACTGGACGCTGTCCCAATTCCTCCACGGTGAACAGGGTGCGTTGATCTGTACCGCCAAGATCGTCGAGACCGTGCCCTGGATCGACGCCAAGTACTACGGCTCGACCCAGGTCTACGACGAAGCTCGCCACGTCGAGGTGTTCTCGAAGTACCTGCACGACAAGCTGGGCGGCTCCTACCCGGTGAACGCCCATCTGGGGCTGCTGCTGGACGACATCGTGAACGACAGCCGCTGGGACATGACCTATCTGGGGATGCAGATCATGGTCGAAGGTCTGGCGCTGGCTGCCTTCGGATTCATCCGCCAGCTCACCACCGAGCCGCTGCTCAAGCAGATCCTGAAGTACGTGATGGCCGACGAGGCCCGCCACGTCGCCTTCGGGATCCTCAGCTTGAAGGACTACTACACCGAACTGAACCAGGCCGAGATCCGCGAGCGCCAGGAGTTCGCCTTCGAGGCCGCCGTGCGGATGCGTGACCGGTTTCTCCAGCAGGAGGTGTGGGAGCGCATGGGCGTGCCGGTCGCGGACACGCTCGAGCTGGTGATGCGCAGTCCGGAACGTGAGCTCTTCCAGCAGATGCTGTTCACCAAGATCGTGCCGAACTGCAAGAAGCTCGGACTGCTCGACGCCGGCGACGGCTGGCTGCGCACCAAATTCGGTGAACTGGGTGTGATCCAGTTCGAGGACTGGGCCGACACCGAGTCCGAATACGACGACTTCTCGGTCGTCGACGACGGCATAGCCGCGGACGCGGCCGAAGCCTGAACGTCGACCGCTCGGATCAGTCCGGACCAGGGTCTCCGCGGGCCCGGTCGGACACGTACCATGCGTGGCCGTGGCGCCAGACACCCGTGAACGGATCCTGATCGCCGCGGTCGCCTGTGTGGGGCGGACCGGCTTCGCCCGCACGTCGCTCGACGCGATCGCCGAGGAGGCCGGGGTCGGTCGCGCCACCGTCTACCGGTACTTTCCCGATGGCAAGGATCAGCTCTTCGACGAGACGATCGCGTGGGAGGTGGCGCGCTTCTTCACCGGATTGGCCGCGTTCGTCGAAGCGGCGTCGGGCGTGGCGGGGCGTCTCGAGATCGGCCTGCCCTACGCGCATCGGGCGCTCGCCGAACACGAGGTGTTCCAGAAGGTGCTCGAGACCGAGCCGGAGCGGCTCCTGCCGCACCTGTCCACGTCGATTCCCCTGATCACCGAGGCCCTGCGGGTGTACCTGACCCCGCTGCTCGAGGCCGAAGAGCTCGCTCCGGGCACCGATGTCGCCGAAGCGGCCGACTATCTGGCCCGCATGATCCTCACGTTCATTCGTGGCCAGGGCACCTGGGATCTCGGCGATCCGGTGCAGGTCACCGCCCTCGTCCGGGGCCATCTCCTCGCGGGAATCCTCGCCGATCCCAGAGCGGAGTGACCGAAATCACATTGCTCATTGCTTGGCAGTGAGACACTGAACCTCTTAATGTCTCACCATATGGGGGACCCGGTCTCACAGGTCACATTGCCACTCGATGGCACACAACGCTCGCTGGTCGACGCGGCGGGTGCGTGCTTGGCCCGTTGGGGCGTGTCCAAGACAACGGTCGCCGACCTGGCGAATGAGGCCGGCTGTTCACGGGCCACCGTGTATCGAATCTTCCCCGGGGGCAAGAACCAGATCATGGCCGTCTACGGCCTGAGCGAACTGCAGGGGTTCTTCGCCGACGCGTCGGACCTGGTCGCCGCCGCCGACACCCTCGAAGACGCGCTGGTCGACGTGATCGCCGCGGCGGCCAACGGGCTGTCCGACCACGAGGGCTTCCAGTTCATGCTCAGCCACGAACCGGGGCTGGTGCTGCCGTATCTCGGCTTCACGAGCATCGACCGCCTCTACCTGCTCGCCACCGAGATCCTGGCGCCCGCGTTCGACCGCTTCACCACCGAGCATGCGACCCAACTCGTCGAGGTCGCCACCCGCATCACGCTCTCCCATACCTTCCAGCCGTCGGCCACCGTCGATCTGTGCGACCGCGACGACGTCCGCCGACTGGTCACTCGCCATCTGATCCCGATCTGTTCGACCCCCACCGGCTCCGGAGCGGCCGACCCGACGGCCACCCCGGAATCCGCAACACCACCTCTCGCAGTAGCCGCACCCGTCGCCGTACCCGCATAGGAGACCCGCAACATGAGTATCGATGAAACGATCCGCACCTCGACCGAGGACCTGATCGGCCGTCAAGATGTCAACGACCTCGAGAAGATCCTTTCGGTGGTCAACACCGATGGTGACTCGCTCGAGCACCAGGTGCCCGACAACGCCGACGCCATCTTCACCTGGGACTACGAAAAGGGCTCGCGCCCGGCATTGAACAAGTTGTACGAGAAGGCGAAGAAGAGCCAGTGGAACGGTGAAACCGACCTGCCCTGGGACACCGATGTCGACCAGGAGAAGGTCGTCATGGACAACTCCCTGGCCAACGGCGGCTTCTTCGCCGGCGACCGGGACCTCTCCGGCACGCCGTTCGAGAAGTTCTCCGACGCCGACTGGCTCAAGTTCGGTGTCGAGTCCCAGAACTGGACCCTGTCGCAGTTCCTTCACGGTGAACAGGGTGCGCTGATCTGTACCGCGAAGATCGTCGAGACCGTGCCGTGGATCGACGCCAAGTACTACGGCGCCACCCAGGTGATGGACGAGGCCCGCCATGTCGAGGTCTTCGCCAAGTACCTCGACGAGAAGCTGACCGGCCACTACCCGGTGAACGCCCACCTCGGTCTGTTGCTCGATGAGATCGTGCTCGACTCTCGCTGGGACATGACCTATCTGGGCATGCAGATCATGGTCGAGGGCCTCGCCCTGGCCGCCTTCGGGTTCATCCGTCAGCTCACCACCGAGACGCTGCTCAAGCAGCTCCTCAAGTACGTGATGTCCGACGAGGCCCGCCATGTGGCCTTCGGCGTGCTCAGCCTCAAGGAGTTCTACGAGGGTCTGAGCGACGCCGAGATGGCCGAACGCCAGGAGTTCGCCTTCGACGCCGCGGTGCGGATGCGCGACCGGTTCCTCCAGCAGGAGGTCTGGGAGCGGATGGGCGTCGACCCGAAGCAGGCGATCAAGGTGTTCTCGGTGATCGACAAGAACGAGGACCCCTTCCAGCAGTTGCTGTTCTCGAAGATCGTGCCGAACTGCTCCAAGCTCGGACTGCTCGACGCGAACGGCGGCTGGCTGCGCAAGCGGTTCGACACCCTCGGGGTGACCCAGTTCGAGCACAACGCCGACACGGGTGAGGAATACCTCGACTTCGACGTGTCCAAGGACATCGCCGAACGCCGCGCCGAAGCGGAAACCGCCCAAGGCGGCTGATCCGGCGTCGACGGGCTCAGTGCGCCGGTTCGTCCTCGGGTGGCAGGAACTCGAAGCGGATGTCGCCGAGCCGGACCAGCGTGGCGGCGATCCAGCCGCCCATCGCCGCGAAGTGCTCGTCGAGCGCTGAACCGTCGGTGAGCGTGGCCTCGTCGAGTTCGTAGGTCCCCTCGTAGGAGACGTCGACGGCGTACTCGGCGTTGTCGAGGTCCTCGTCGTAGCTCGTCTCGACACTCGGACCGGTCCGTTCGAGTCGCCCCGAGCCGATCTGCGCGCTCTGGGTCGGCAGCGCCGCGAGTCCGGCTCGGGGATCAGGCGGACCGGCGAGGCGTTGGACCCGCAGGACGACCTCGATCTCGATGCG
>DASSYG010000016.1:0-2046 GCA_035703405.1 Acidimicrobiales bacterium
CCCACCCGTTGTCCTCGGTGAGCGCGAACGACTCGTGACGCGTCGCGCGCAGCTCCACCTCGTCGGTGGTGATGGTCTCGCCGCCCATCTCGATCTGTCCGGACCGCTCGAGTTCGTCGTGGATGGCGTCACCGTCGGCGGCCCGCAACGCAGCAGCGATCTCGTTCACCCGTTTGCCCAGCCGCGGGCCGAGCTTCGCGAAGTTCGCGACCACCGTCCACGAGAGCAGGTCGGACACCGTGTCGACCTGCTCCAGGTCGTGCACGTTGAGTTCTGATGCGATCTCGGATGCCACCTCGGCATCGAGGTCGACTCCCGGGTGCAACAGGAGCGCACGGCGCAGTGGTTGGCGCACCTTCGCAGCCGCGTCGCTGCGCGCGGCCCGCCCGAGAGCGACCAGACGCTTGGCCGCGGCCATCTGCTCGGAGATGTGTGCGTCGAACCGTCCCGAGGTCGTCGGCCAATCGGTCAGGTGTACCGAGTCGTCCGCATCGGTCATGCCGACAGTGCAGCGCAACCAGATCTCGTCGGCCAGGTGGGGACAGAACGGCGCGAATAGTTGCGCGCACCGCAGAAGTGCATGGTGCAGGGTGGCGTAGGCCGCGTCATCGGAGTCGTTCCAGAACCGCGGCCGCGAACGCCGCAGGTACCAGTTCGACAGGTCGTCGACGAAGCGCGTCAACGATTCGGTCGCAGCCAGCGCGTCGAAGCCGCCGAGCGCGTCGGTGACCTCGCCGATACACCTGTCGAGCTCGGAGAGGATCCAGCGGTCGAGCACGTGGGTCACCGGCGGTGCCGTGCCCAACGCAGACGTCGACGACCAGTCGTCCAGATGGGCATAGGTGGTGAAGAAGCTCACGCAGTTCCACAACGTGAGCAAGGTGCGCCGCGTCGACTCGTTGATGCCGTCGGTGAACACCCGGCGAGGCGACCAGGGTTGACCGGCAGAGAAGAAGTACCAACGCAGGGCATCGGCCCCGACCGAGTCGAAGATCTCGTAGGGGTCGATGATGTTGCCCCGAGACTTGGACATCTTCTGGCCGTCCGCGTCGACGATGTGCCCGAGGCACACCACGTTGCGGTAGGGCGCCGCGCCCAGCGCCATCGTGTTGACCGCGAGCAGCGAGTAGAACCAGCCCCGCGTCTGATCGATGGCCTCGCAGATGAAGTCCGCGGGATAGGCATCCGGAAACTCCGCGGGCGCCGCGAAGGGAAAATGCTGCTGGGCGGTGGGCATCGAGCCCGAGTCGAACCAGGCGTCCAGGACCGGTTCGATTCGAGTGGCCCGCGCGTCGCAGCCCGATTCGGGACAGCCGAAGGTCACGTCGTCGACCGCGGGTCGGTGCAGATCGAGGTCGCTCAGGTCCCGCCCGACCAGACCGCTGAGTTCGGCGACCGATCCGATGCAGGTGTCGTGGCCCTCGGTGCAGCGCCAGATCGGCAACGGTGTGCCCCAGTAGCGGTCCCGCGACAACGCCCAGTCGACGTTCCCCTCCAACCAGCGGCCGAACCGGCCGTGCTTGATGTGGTCGGGGTACCAGGTCACGGTCTCGTTCTGGGCGACCAGGTCGTCGCGTCGGGATTCGGTGCGGGCGAACCACGACGTCGACGCCCAGTAGATAAGTGGCGTGCCGCAACGCCAGCAGTGGGGATAGCTGTGGGTGTAGGGGAACTCGCTGATGAGCAGACCGGCGGCCGCCAACTCGTCGATGATGTCCCGGTCGGTGTCCTTGACGAACCGGCCGGCGTACCTGGGGAGCTGGTCGGTGAACTCCGCCTTCGCATCGACCGGGTTCAGGATCGGCAGGCCGTGCTCGATGGCGACGCGGGCGTCGTCAGCTCCGAAGGCGGGTGCGAGGTGCACGATGCCCGAACCGTCGTCGGTGCTGACGAAATCGCCGGTGACCACCCTCCAGCCGTCCGCATCGTCGGCCGGCTGGAGATCGTCGAAGGGCCGTGCGTAATGCGTCCCCTCCAGGTCGGTGCCGGTGAACGCGGCAACCACGGACCCCTCCGGGTACAGCCGTTTCCGTGCCGCTTCTGCCA
>DASSYG010000090.1:0-2923 GCA_035703405.1 Acidimicrobiales bacterium
GGCACGCAGTCGCTCGTACGGGTCGGTGACGTCGAGGCGACGGATCAGCGCGGGCATGGTGGAGCCTTGGATGAGCAATGTGACGACAGCGACGACGATCGCGGTGAGGTGGATGATCTCGCGGCCGGGGAACGACTCACCCGAGGCCAGGGCAACGGGGACACCACCTGCGGCGGCGAGGGTCACGACGCCGCGCATCCCGGCCCAGGACACCACGACGTGTTCTCTGAAGGTCAGCGGGTCGCGGCCGAGCCTGTTCAGTCCGGCCTTCCGGACGGCTCGTCGCCGGCCCCAGTTCAGCAGGCCCCACACCGGGCGGACGAGCATGACCACGACCAGCACCGCGAACGCGTACAGCAGGATCGTGACGACGTCGTAGCCGTTGTCGGTCACTTCATCCAGCACGAACTTCAGCTGAAGCCCCATGTACGCGAACACGAACATTTCGAGCAGGATGTCGAGGCTTTCCCAGACGAACCGTTCCTGCAGCCTCGTCGTCACCGACAGGTCGGTCGCACGGTGTCCCATGTACAGACCGGCCGCGACGACCGCGAGCACTCCGGATGCGTGGATCTCCTCGGCAACGAGATACGCGGTGAACGGGATGACCAGGCCGAGTGAGGTTTCCAGTGAAGGGTGATCCATGTGGGAACGCACCCAGTGCACGGCGATCGCCAGGACGAGCCCGACTGCGACACCGCCCGCGACTTCGTAACCGAAGAACACGACGGGCGATTCGACGAACACCTGGGTACCGACGACGGCGGATACCGCGACCGTGAACAAGGTGAGGGCAGTGGCGTCGTTGACCAGGCCTTCTCCGGTGAGGATGGCGATGACCCGCTTCGGCAGTCCGAGTTTCCGCCCGACCGCGACCGCGCTGACCGCGTCGGTGGGTGCGACGACGGCACCGAGGACCAGCGCCGCTCCGAAGGTGAGTTCCGGTACCAGCCATTCCGCGAAGAACGCGACTGCGAAGGCAGTGACCAGGACCGTCCCCACACCCAGCCGGAGAATGTGCGACAGATTGCGCTTGAAGGTGGGAACGGAGAATCGCAGCGCCGCCGAGTACAGCAGCGGCGGCAGGACGACCCCGAGAAGTACATGCGGCTCGAGTTCCAGCCGTGGCAGGCCGGGGAGGAAGGACGCGATCGCACCGATCACGACCAGTACCAGCGGGGCCTGCAGATTCCCGCGGTTCGCCAATCCGGTCACCGCGATCGCCGCGATGACGACGAGCAGGATCCAGGTTCCGTTCACGGGTCGATTCTCACCCGAGACCGCCACCCCCGGGACGTGATGCGGTGTTCTCGCGCACGCCACGCGGTATGGCGTGCGCGAGCGGGGGGACTCAGGCGGTGCCGAGGCCCTTCTTCGCCGCATCCTGGGCGGAATCGACCTTGTCGGCAAACTTGCCGCCGGTCTTGTCGTCGGCCAGGTCGCCGACCTTGTCGATCGCCTGGTTCACCTTGTCCGGGTGTTCGGCGGCGAGGTCTTTCCCTTTGTCGACGATGCCCTTGACCTGATCCATGAAGCCCACTGCTGGTCCTTTCGTTCGGGTACAGCGGCAGTCAAGCTTTCCATACCCGAACAGGACTGCAGGGACGCCCTGCGAACAAGCGCTACTGCGGGGGTTGCGGCGGCGGGTTTCCGTCGCCCTGATCCGGTGCGCCTTCTTCACCCGACCCGCCGAGGTGCTTCTTCGCAGCGTCCTGCGCCTTGTCGACGTGCTGCGAGTACTTACCGTCGGTCTTCCCGTCGACGGCGTCGCCGGCCTTGTCGATATAGCCGTGGGCCTTGTCGGGATTCTGTGCCGCGTAGTCCTTACCCTTACCGAGCAGTCCCTTGAGCGAGTCCATGATTCCCATGCCGTACTCCTTCTGTGGATGGAGTCGTCGACACGAGTTCCCGCGAGTACTCCTGCGAAACTGCATCGACGAGTCCGGGCAGCGGTCGTCGGTCAGTGTACTCCCGGGAGCAGGTCGTCGGGGGCCGCAAACAGACGCCGATGCTCGCCGTGCAGACGTCCGGACACCCACCAGATCGACTCGACCAGCACCACTCCGATCGCGCCACACGTCACGGCGATCGTCGAATAGGCGGCGTTCGACGGGTCCAGCGCGAAGAATTCACGCGTGAACGGCACCGAGAACAGGACGACGTATCCGAGTAGCGAACCGCCGAGCAGCACGATCTTCCACCACTGGTACGGACGTGCGACAACGGCGAGGACCCACAGCGCGATCATGATCAGGGTGATCAGGGCCGACGTCCCGGCTTGGATCTTCTGTTCCTCGGTCTGATCCGGTCCGCCGTAGACGAGGACATAACAGACGAATGTGGCCACACCGGTCACGACGCCCGACGGAATTGCGAGTCGCATCACCCGCGACACGAACCCCGACCGCGCACGCTCGTTGTTCGGGGCGAGCGACAACAGGAAGGCCGGGATACCGATGGTGAACCAGGCAGCGATCGTCACGTGTCGCGGCAGGAACGGATACGGCAGCGGTTCGAAGTCGAAAACCTGTGACAGCGCTCCCGACACACCGATCAGGAAGGCGAGCAACACCGAGTACACGGTCTTGGTGAGGAACAGGTTCGAGACCCGTTCGATGTTGCCGATGACGCGGCGACCCTCCCCCACCACATACGGCAGGGTCGCGAACTTGTTGTCGAGCAGGACGATCTGCGCGACCGACCGGGTCGCCGGGCTGCCCGATCCCATGGCGACACCGATGTCCGCGTCCTTGAGCGCCAGGACGTCGTTGACACCGTCACCGGTCATCGCGACGGTGTGCCCCCGCGACTGCAGAGCACCGACCATCGCGCGTTTCTGATCGGGTCGCACGCGTCCGAATGTCGTTGCCGTTCCCACGGTCTCGGCAAGAGCATCCGGGTCGTCGGGCAAAGTCCGGGCGTC
>DASSYG010000100.1:0-13834 GCA_035703405.1 Acidimicrobiales bacterium
CTCACCCTCGTCCAAGGGACCACCGGCGTGATTGCAGGTCGCCGACAGCGCCCGGATGGCGCCACGGTGACGGACCACCATGACCGGCACCCCGCCGGCATCTGCCCGGACCGGCTGATCATCGACGAGATCGGCCTCCGCGGCGACGTCGGTCCAGTCCTCGGGCGGAAACTCGAAAGCGGTGTGATTGACGCCGACGCCCAGGCTGTACGAAAGGTGGCCACCCAGATAGCCGGCCCCCATCGCCGCGCCGAGGCCGGCCATGCCGAGCAACACGCCTCGGCCTCGCTTGCCTCGGCGCCGCGCCCGGTACGACGCGCACTGCAGCACCAGCGCCGCAGAGTTCCCGAGAGCGTGCACGACCCCGACACGCTTCTCGCCGCCATAGGTGTCGACCCAGTCCGAAGCGCCCGAAGCGGCCGTCGGCAACGACGCGACGATGCCGATCCCCACGAGACGCCGCGCCGCCACAGCATCGTGTTTGTTGCCCAGCACATCGAGAGCGGTCGCACTGAGCCACGCGCCCAGGGGAACGTCGGTGAGCATCGGATGGAGCTGATGGCCGATCCATCCGCCCGAGAGCGTCTGCTTGATCGCGTCCGGGCTGGTGGCGGACTTCACCGGGCCCGACAACGCCTCTGCCAGGTCGTCGAGCGCTTCGACCTGTGAGATCTTGTCCGCGATCTCCGAGAGTAGCGACATGGCCTTCCTTTCTGCTCCGCGGTCCCGTCAGGGATTTGGCGTGGCCCGAAGTGGCGGCAATGGGTTCGTGGCAACGTGTGCCACCTGACACAGGCTAGGCCGGGATCGGCGACGATGCCCGCGGACCGCGCACGGCCACCGGGTCGCTCGGCAGACCCCGGCATCTCCCGACGCGGGGTCCGTCACTACGATTGGTGCATCGTGGATGCCGACGACACGCCGACGCCAGAATCGGATGACCACATCACGCTGGCCTCCCGGGCCGAGGCGTTCGCCGAACTCGCCGATCTCAACGACGACGCTCCCACCGGAGATTCCGCGAGGAGCGATGCAACCGGCGGCGGCGACGGCGACGACCCACCTGTCGTTCCCGATGTCGAAGCGGCGCCTCCGGTGGTCGCGGTCGTCGTGGTGCACAATGCGGGCGACTGGCTCGACGAGCTGCTCGTCTCGCTCGGCAACCAGAACTACGAGAACCTCTCGGTCCTCGTCATCGACGCCGCGAGCGACATCGATCCGACACCGCGGGTCGCACGGATTCTTCCCGGCGCCTTCGTGCGTCGCCTCGAATCCAACGTCGGCTACGGACCGACGATCAACGAGATCCTCGAGCTGGTCAGTGGGGCGTCGTTCTACTGCTTCTGCCACGACGACGTGGCGCTCGACGCCGATGCCGTCCACGAACTCGTCTCGGAGGCATTCCGCTCGAACGCGGGCATCGTCGGCCCCAAGCTCGTGGACTGGGACGATCCGGACCTGCTGCTGAGCGTCGGGTTCACCGTCGACCGGTCCGCCGGTCGGGCGCCGTATGCGGAACACCACGAACTCGACCAGGGCCAGCACGACGCGGTCCGTGACGTGTTCGCCGTGTCGGGCGGTTGCACCCTGATCCGGTCGGATCTGTTCGCCCACCTTGGAGGTTTCGATCCGGGCATCGACCTGTTGGGCGAAGACCTCGATCTGTGCTGGCGGGCGCACCTGGTCGGCGCCCGGGTCGTCGTGGCCCCACGTGCCCGTGTGCGTCACCGCCAGGCACTTGCCGCGCGGGTCGACGCGACCGGACTGGTGCGGGTGGACGCGGCGCACCGCCTCAGAACGGTGCTGTCCAACTACCGACTCGGCCACCTGCTCCTGCTGGTGCCACAGCTTCTCGTCGTCTCGGTCGTCGAAGCGGTCATCGAGGCGACGATCGGACGCCGCGAACACGCCCGGGCCCAGTTGCGAGCCTGGGGTACCAACCTCAGGTCGGTTCGGTCGATCCTGCGGTCGCGGCGGGGAGTGCGGGCGATTCGGGAACGAAACGACCGCAGCATCGCCCAGCTCCAGACCAAGACCTGGGCACGACTCGACGGTCTGATCCAGGCCAACCGCCGCGCTCGGGCCGAAGAGGTCCTCACTGCAGGCGAGTTCGACACTGCAGACGAATTCGACGAAGCGACGCTCGATGGCGGGCGTGACGCACACCTCGGCGCTGAGGTCGACGACGACGAGCGCGACAGTTTCGTCCGCACCGGGGCACCGCGGCGCTCCTATTCGCTCGTGTCCTGGGGCATCGCCGCCGTGATCGCCGTGGTCCTGATCGGCTCGCGGGAACTGTTCCTGGGCCCCCTGCCCGCGATCGGCTCGTTCGCGGGCCCGCCGGGCAGTGTCGCGGATCTGTGGCGCACCTGGCTGGGATCCTGGAACCCCAGTGGCCTCGGTTCGGCGCAGTCTCCCTCTGCCGGGCTGGCGCCCATGGCGCTCGTCGGAACGATCTTCGGTGGCGCATTCGGCTTCGTGCGGCGGGTTGCGATCCTGTTGCCGATTCCGCTCGGGTTGTTCGGGGCGTGGCGTCTGGCGAGGCCGTTGGGCTCACGCCGGGCGCAACTCGTCTCGTTGATCTTGTACGCGGTCGTTCCGGTGCCCTGGAATGGCTTGGCGCACGGCGCATGGGGCGGGTTGTTGATCTACGGGATCGCTCCGTGGCTCCTGTACACGTTGATCCGCTCGATGCGTGTCGCGCCGTTCACGGACCGGGCCGGTCGAGGCGGTGACGCGTCGCCGCCACGGTGGTGGCCGCCGGTTCTGGGGTTCGGGCTGCTCCTGGCGGTGACCGGGGCGCTGGTGCCGTCGGTCGCCGCGGTCGCGGTGGTGGTCGTCGTGGGCCTACTGGTCGGTTCGGTCCTGGTCGGGCGTTTCGCCGGCCTGGGTCGCCTGGTGCTCACCACGCTCGGAGCCGTCGCCGTGGCCGCGGTGTTGTTGCTGCCGTGGACGTTCGTCGGTCCGGGGCGCTCGGGATGGGTACTCGCCGGGATGGGCGGCGGGAGTCATGGCTGGCTGGGACTCGACGAGATCCTCCGTTTCCAGTCCGGACCCATGGGCGCCGGAGTGCTCGGCTATGCGGTGTTGCTCGCCGCGACCCTGCCCTTGCTGATCGGTCGCGGGTGGCGGTTCGCCTGGGGCGTGCGCGCCTGGACGGTCGCCGGCGCGTGTTTCACGGTGGTCTGGTTGGGCCAGCAGTCCTGGTTCGGATTTCCCGTGCCCGCTCCGGAGGTGTTTCTCGCTCCTGGCGCGGCCGCGCTCGCGCTGTCGGTTGCCTGTGGCGCCGCCGCCTTCGAGATGGACCTGCCCACGTTCCGTTTCGGCGGTGCCCAGGTCGCTTCTGCGGTGGCGACGGTCGCCCTCGTGCTGGCGACCTTCCCGATGCTCGGCAACGCCACCGACGGCCGCTGGAAGATGGCACCGGTCGGCCTCGACCAGGCGCTCGACTTCGTCTCGACCCAACGGAACGCTCAGCCCTTCCGGGTGCTCTGGGTTGCCGATCCCGCGGTGATGCCGGTCGCAGGGTGGCATCTGGACGACCATTCGAACGTCGGGGTGACGAATCACGGCATGGCCACGATGGACGAACTCTGGGCGCCCGCAGATGCCGGCCGGTCGGGCTCGATCGGCGATGCGCTCGAGTTGGCCACCGGGTCGGAGACGACCCGACTCGGCCGGATCCTGGCCGACATGGGGATCCGCTACATCGTGCTTCCTCGCCAGAACGTGCCGCTGCCGTACCGATCGGCTGCCCACCCGCCCCCCGCCCGACTGCTCGCAGCGTTGGACGACCAACTCGACCTGGCGCGGGTGTCGGCGAACGACGCCGTGGTGGTGTACCGCAACGAGGCGTGGAGCCGAGGCCACAAGCTGTACCCGACCGACATGCCGACCGGGACGTCGGTCGGTGACGCCCTCGACGCGCCGGACGGACGGCGGGTGCCGGGTTCGGTCGACCCGACAGGTGCCAGTCGGTTCACGGTGCCCGAAGCGGGGATTCTCGCCACCGGTCAGCCGGCCGATGCGTCATGGCGCCTCCGGCTCGATGGAACCGCGGCCGAGCCGGTCACGCTCTGGGGCTGGGAGCAGGGCTTCGTCGTGCCACGGGCCGGGAAGGCGACTCTGACCCGGTCGGGCGGCCTGCAACGGCCCATCGTGCTGGGGCTTGTCGGTCTGGCCTGGGTGGGCGCGCTCGCCGGGTGGATCCTGGGTCGGCGCAGACGGGCCGAGGACACCCTCGTCGACGTGCCCGCTACCGACGAAGCCGGCGGTGCCGGTTCGCTCGTCAGGCTCGGTACGGGCGGCGCGCCGGCGGGTGCGGTCGAGGTGTCCGAGGTGCGCGTCGGTGACGATGCCGACCCACTGACCGCCGAATCGCCAGATGCCGAACAAGTGACCGCCGAAACACCAGCCGCCGAATCACCGACCGTCGACGCCGAAGAGGACGATCGGTGAGGCCCGCCGCGAACGTGAACCGGAGCCAGTCCCCGTCGGGGCCCCACCGTCTGCACCGCTTGGGCATCGTGGTCGTGCTCGTCGTCCTGGTCGTCATCGGAGCGGTGATCGACCAGCCCTCGACCGAACGTCGACCGGTCCGGATTCCCGACCAGGCCGACATCGCTCAGGTCGGCGCGGCGAGCTACGAGGCACCCGCCCGCGCCCTGCGCGATCGTTCGATGCCCGTCGCAGCACGGTTGGGAGCGGCTTCCACCACGTGGTTCTGCGGGGGTGCGCCGGCGGCCGCGACGACGATCGTGCTGACGAACCGTTCGCCACGGGCACGGTCGGCACTCGTCACGGTTGTCACCTCTGCGAACGAGAATGCGACGCGGCGGGTGCCGGTGCCCGCACGATCCACCCGGAACCTCCCGGTCGACTTCGCAGGGGAGGGAACCGTGGCGGCCACCGTCGAATCCCGCCACGGAGGACTCGTTGCCGGCATGAGGGTTTCGGGTGACCAGACCATGACGACGGCGGCTTGTGCGACGACGTCGTCGGACTCGTGGTTCTTCGCCGGCGGCGACACCCAGCGTGGTGCGACAGAGACCTTGGCACTGTTCAATCCCTTCGACGAGCTCGCCACCGCAGACGTCACCTTCCTGACCCCTGACGGGTTCCGCCGACCTCAGCCCACACAAGGACTCGCCGTTCCGGGGCGGTCCGTCGTGCTGGTCGACGTCGCCGACGTGCAGAACCGTCGGAGCGATCTGGGCGCCGCGGTGACCACGCGGAGCGGTCGCATCGTGACCTGGCGACATCAGAGCTTCGACGGAACCGGACCGTCATTGGCCGATGGAGCGTCTCCCGAGGGCGTGTCACTCGCCCTCGGCGCCTCGACACCGTTGACCCGGTTCGCGCTCCCCACCGCGGTCACCGGCTCGGGAGTGGCGCCGCGTATCGTTCTCGCGAATCCGGGCGTCACCACCGCGACGGTTCGCTTGACCTTCGCCGTCGACGACCCGGCCAACACCGGGCAACCTCCCGCGACGACCGTCGAGCTGTTGTCCGGTGCGGTCGAGGTGCTCGACAGCACCGAACTCCGTCAGGTGGCTTCGGGTGTGTCCTTCAGCGTGTCCGGGCGGGTGGTGAAGGGGGGAGCGGTCGTCGCTGAACTCTGGTTCGACGGCTCGGCACCCGCGAGTGGGCACGGAGCCTTCGCCACGACCGGCTTCGGTCTGTCCGCGCGCTCGTGGGTGGCGCCCGTGGGACTGGAGCTTCCGGTCCTGGACCAGCTCGGCGTCGACTCGGCGGGTCGCTCTGGGCGACTCCGTCTCTGGGTGATCGCCGACGGCGAGCGTCGGCGCGTCGCACTCCCGGATCAGGCCTCGACCGTCCGCGCGAACGGTCGGGTCACCATCGACTTGGCGGCGTTGCTCGAGGCCCACCCCGGGGCCACGGTCGAGCTCACGTCGTCGACGCCGGTCACGGTGTCACGGTTGCAGACCGGTCCCGGCGAGCAGGGACTCGTGAGCACACCGGCGGTGCCGATCGCCGGGGGCCTGGCGGCACCCTGAGTCGTACCCACGGTTGCGGGCACCGAACCTCGGTCGTCTCGGGGTCGTGCCGGCGGGCGCGGACGAGGCGATTCGGCCGCCGGGTTGGTCTTGGACGCCGGTCTACGGACAGACTGCCAGGTGTGATCGAGTTCGTCGTCGCTGCTGCCATCGTGATCGCCGGTATCGGAGTGGCGGCCGTGATCAGGCGGCGTGATGCGGGGCAGATGGCGCAGGGTCGACGATGGAGCGTGCCGGCTCAGCTCGAGCGTCGGGATTTCGCCGACCCCGAGGCCGACCGCCTGGTCGTCGTGTTCTCCTCGGACACCTGTGACGTGTGTGCCCAGACCTGGCAGCAGGTCAACGAGCTCGTCACGCCGGCCAGTGGCACCGCCGTCGACCGGGTCTCTTATCAGGATCGCAGCGACCTGCACGACCGTTACGGCATCGCTGCGGTGCCGACGCTGCTGGTCGCCGACGGTGAGGGCGTGGTGCAACGCTCCTTCGTCGGACCCCCCGACGCGGCAGAACTGGCCGAGGTGCTCACCGGCGGCGAGTGAGCCGTTGGGGCTCGCGGCGGGACTCGTCGACTCAGGCGGGGGGCGGGTCGGTGGCGACACCACGCTGGTGCGCCCATGCCGGCTGTTGCTCTTCCGCAGGCTGATCATCCTCGGTGGGAGCCGATGCCTCGTCTGCCTGGGTCGAACCGACGATGGCCGAACCAGCGACGACCTCGGTGTCGGACCCCTGCTCGGACGGCGACTCGTTCGTCCCGTTCGACGGGACCGCGGCACCGCCCTGGCCTCCGGGGTCGCCGGTGGGAACGGTCGGAGAACCGCCGCCACCACCTCCGGGCCGTCCCAGCTCGGTGAGCCGCACCACCTCGGCACCGTCGATCGTCTCGTGCTCCAGCAGTGCCCGTGCGATCAGATCGAGACTGTGGCGGTACTCGCCCAGGATCCGCTGCGACCACTCCTCCGCGTCACGCAGGATCCGTTCGACTTCTTCGTCGATGACCCGCGCCGTCTCGTCGGAGTACTTCCGGGACTGGCCGAGTTCCTCACCGAGAAACACCTCGCCGTCCGACGCCCAGGCCATCGGACCGACCCGATCCGACATGCCGAACTCGCGCACCATCCGGGTCGCCAATTCGGTTGCGTGCATCAGATCGTTCGCGGCACCCGACGACGACACGCCGAACACCAGCTTCTCGGCGATGCGCCCGCCCATGGCCACCACGATGCGCTGCTCGATGAAGTCCTGTTCGTAGCTGTGGCGGTCCTCGGTGGGGAGTTGCATCGTCACCCCGAGCGCCATACCCATGGGCAGGATCGTGACCTTGTGCACCGGGTCGGCTTTGGGGAGTACCGCGGCGCACAGCGCGTGGCCACCTTCGTGGTAGGCGGTGAGCTCCTTCTCGCGGTCCGACATCGCCAACGATTCACGACGCTGACCCATCAACATGCGGTCCCGTGCGTAGTCGAAATCGACCATGGCGACCTGATCACGGGAATTGCGTACCGCGTGCAGCGCGGCTTCGTTCACGAGGTTCGACAAATCCGCGCCGCTCATGCCGGGCGTGCCACGGGCGACCACCGACAGGTCCACGTCGGGGGCGATGTCCTTGCCCTTGGAGTGGACGGTGAGCACCGCGACCCGCTCCTCGAGTTCGGGCAGCGGCACGACCACCTGACGGTCGAAGCGCCCGGGACGCAGCAGCGCCGGGTCGAGGATGTCGGGTCGGTTCGTGGCCGCCATCATCACGATGCCTTCGGTGGCCTCGAATCCGTCCATCTCGGCGAGCATCTGATTCAGCGTCTGCTCACGTTCGTCGTGTCCGCCACCCAGACCCGCGCCACGCTTACGGCCGATCGAGTCGATCTCGTCGACGAAGATGATCGCCCGGCCCATCTTGCGGGCGGTCGCGAACAGGTCGCGTACCCGGCTGGCGCCGACCCCCACGAACATCTCCATGAAGTCCGAACCGGTCACCGACAGGAACGGCACCCCGGCTTCACCGGCCACCGCCCGGGCGAGGAGGGTCTTCCCGGTTCCCGGCGGGCCGACCAGCAGCACACCCTTGGGAATACGTGCGCCGATCCGGGCGAACTGTTCGGGGTGTTTCAGAAAGTCGACGACCTCACGGATCTCGGTCTTGACACCTTCATACCCAGCGACGTCGGCGAATGTCGTGCGCGGCGAATCCGAGTCGTAGGTCTTCGCCTTGGACCGCCCCACGTTCATGATGCCACCCATCTGGCCCGACGATCGTCGCATGAACCAGATGATCAACACGACCGGCAAGGCGAACATGAGCAGGTAGGGCAGAAGCGTCCAGAGACTGTTCTCACTCGGTGTGGTCGTCGAGAACTTGACGTCGTGTTTGCGCAGGGTGGCCAGGTCTTGTTCGGGGAAATCGAGCAACCCGGTGGTTGCGAATTCCGACCCGTTGGAGTACGTGCCGGTGATGTGGCCGTTGGCGTTGTTGAACTTGACGGTGTCGACCTTGCCCGACTGCACGTCGCGCATGAACGACGAATACGAGATGTCCTTGCCGGAGCTGGTGGAGCCGAAGGCGTACAGGCCGATGACGACCACGACCACCCCTGCGAGCACCCAGATCATCCATTTCGGCCAGCCACCCTCGAGCGGCGACCCCGACCCCGACGGCTGGCCTTTGGGGCCACCAGAGGAACGCCGCGGGGGAGGCGGTGGCGGTGGTGGACCATTTTCGGGCATGGAACCATCGTAGTGGCGACTCCCCGCCAATCCTGCCCTCGCGCGGTCGAAGCGCGTCTCGTTTTTCGGTGTCGGGGGAGCGATCGCGGTCGCGGGACGACCCGGGGCTGCAAACCGGCTCTCGTCCACACGACCAATCACCGGGGACCACGATTCGAGGTCCACCCGGCGATAGCCTGGCCCGTCATGCAACGCCATTGCGCCCGCCCGGGCTGCGCGACGACGGCGACCGCCACGCTGACCTACGACTATTCCGGCGGCACGGTGTGGATCGACCGGTTGACCCCTGAAGCGCACCCCATGACCCACGATCTGTGCACCCGGCACGCCGATGCGTTGGGCGTACCCCGCGGGTGGTTGCTCCAGGACCGACGCCC
This sequence comes from Acidimicrobiales bacterium, assembly GCA_035703405.1. Classification (GTDB taxonomy): domain Bacteria; phylum Actinomycetota; class Acidimicrobiia; order Acidimicrobiales; family Iamiaceae; genus JAFDWI01. The sequence continues at coordinate 9,113 of DASSYG010000100.1, forward strand.
CGCGGCGGCGCCACTGTTTTCGGAACCCCACTCGGGGCAGCAGGCCGGTTCTCGGGTCGAGGCGCATGCGGGGCGCACGACCGGACAGCGCACCCTGGCGGGCTGACCGGTCCGGTTGGTGTCGCCGACGGAACTCGAACGGTCGGCGGATCAGGTGCCTCGACGACCCTGGTGTGTCCGTGGCGGACGAATAACCTGGCGGGCTGACCGATTCGGGCACCGTCACCGATGTCCATCACCGATTGGGAGAATGTGACCGGAGCTTCCGGACTGCCTTCAGCACCGCCGCCACCGCCGCCACCACCGTCGTGGCGTGAGTCGCGTTGGGGGATCGGTGACGCGATCTGGGGTTGGGCTGCGGCCATCGTGCTGGGCGCGGTCGTCGGCGCCCTGATCATCTCCGTCGCCGGTTACGCCGACGCCGACCAGGAAGGCTGGCCGCTGTGGCTCGTGGCGGTCACCCAGGTGCCGCTGTGGGTGGGTCTGCTGGGCGCGCCGGTGCTCGCTGCGGCGCGCAGTGGCAGCACGCTTGCGCGCGAATTCGGCCTCGCCCTGAAAGCCTCGGACGTGCCGATCGGACTCGCGATCGGGATCGCGGGCCAGTTTTTGCTCGTCCCGTTGATCTCGTACCCGTGGTTGGCGCTGTGGGACAAGACCCCTGACGATCTGTCGCACACCGCGGAAACGCTCGTGTCCAAGGCGACCGATCCCCTCGGGGTTGTCCTGCTCATCGCGATCGTGGTCATCGGCGCACCGATCGTCGAAGAGATCTTCTATCGCGGGTTGCTGTTCCGCTCACTCCAGAAGCTCGTCCCGGCCTGGGCCGCGATCGTGCTGTGTGGACTCGTCTTCGGTGCGTCCCATTTCCAACTGCTCGGGCTCCCCGCGCTGGCCGCTTTCGGCATGGTGCTCGCCTTCATCGCGTACCGTACCGGTCGACTCGGTATGGCGATCTCGGCCCACTTGAGCTTCAATGCCGTGACCGTGTGGTTCCTGCTTCGGTGATGGGAGAACAGACGTGAGTGCACACGACGAACCGACACCGGACCCTGCTGTTCCGGACCCTGCTGTTCGGGGAGAAGAGTCCCTCGATGATCTGCTGACCCCCGTCGAGGTTCCCGCCGACGCCAACGCCGATCCCGCTCCCGATACCGGCATCGATGTCGACGCAGGAGCCGAACCTGGAGCCGACGACGACGCCTTGGCGATCGCCGAGGCGAAGCTGCTCCGCGCCGCGGAGTCCTGGGACGATCTGGTCACCCCGATCCCGACACCGCGACCTGAACGCGCCGACTTGCCGCCGCTGGAGCCAGGTTGGCCTGCGACCCGCGATCGGCTGGTGGCCTGGGTGTTCCGGGTGCTGCGCCAACCACTGTCGTCGTGGGTGACCCTCGCCGTCGTCGTGGCGGCGTCCGGCTACGTCCTCTGGAATCTGCATCCGGGCCTGCTGGTCCGCAACACCACCCCGACCGGCGGCGACATGGGTGCCCACGTGTGGGGTCCGATGTACCTCATGCGCCACGTGCTGCCCGAGTTCCGCTTCACCGGCTGGACACCTGATTGGTACGCCGGATTCCCCGCCTTCGGGTACTACATGGTCGTCCCCGCGTATGCGATCGTGGCGATCACCAAGGGCGTCCCCGGCTTCGGAGCCGTTCCGGCCGTATTGGTGTCGGCCGCGATCGCGGTGTCCGGATTCGTGTCCCGCCGGCTGTTCGCAGCCCGCAAGGTGCTCCTGGTCGTCGGGCTGATCCTGGTCGTCGTGTCGATCCCGGTGCCCTACAACATCGCCTTCAAATGGGTGACGGTGATCGGTCTGGTCACCATGCCGATCTCGGCCTGGGCGTTCGCGAAGCTCGCCGATCTACGCTTCCCCGCCCCGCCCATCTTCGCCGTCGCCGCGCTCGTGTTCGTCTACAACCGCGAGCCGCTCGTCCGTTACCCCTCCAGTGGTGAGTTGATCGGCACCGGCAACATCATCGGCGGCAACATGCTGTCGACGATGGCGGGGGAGTACTCGTTCTCGATAGCGCTGTCGTTGTCGCTCGTGTATTTCGGGGTCCTGGCCCGCTCGATGCGCACCGGGCGACACCGGGCGCTGGCGGCGGGGTTGCTCGCCCTGGTCGGGTTGTGCCACCTGTTGCCGTTCTTCTTCGCCCTGTTGTTGACCGTCGTGTTGTTCCTCTTGCGGCCGTCGTTCGGGCGCTTCAAGATGCTGGCCGTGATCGGCGTGGTCGCCGGAGCCCTGGCGGCATTCTGGATGCTGCCCTTCGTCTGGTATCGCAAGTTCACGATCGACATGGGTTTCGAGCAGTTGCCGCCCGAAGGGCTGGGATACACCGATTACCTGTTTCCCAGTCGGATGACGTGGATCTTCCTGCTCGCCGCTGTTGGCATCGTGGTGGCGCTCGTGTTCCGAAATCGCATCGGCCAGCTGCTGCTCGGCTGCGCGGTCGCCACCGCGCTCGCGTTCCGGTTCATGCCCCAGATCCAGTTGTGGAACGCCCGGATCCTGCCCTTCTATTACCTGTCGCTGATCTTCCTCGCCGCATTCGGCGTGTTCGGCGTGATCTTCGCGCTGTCGACGCTGGTCACCCGGGCGCCGGGTCGACCCAACGCCTATGTCACCACCGGGTTCGCCGTGCTCGCCGCACTGGCCGTGTTCGTGTTCGTCGGTCTGCCACTGCACAAGTTGCCGGGTGGCTCGATGAAGGACGGCAAGTACCACTTCCTGTTCTTCCAGACCGCCGACCAGAACCCGGGGCCGGGCTGGGCCGAATGGAACTACTCGGGCTACGAGGGCCGGACGGCCGCCACGGCGACGTCGGCGAACCCCTATGCGGAGTACCGCGATCTGATCCAGACGATGGACCGCCTGGGGAACGACCCGGCCCACGGCTGTGGCCGGGCGATGTGGGAGGCCGACAACGAGCGGGAAGGCAGCTACGGCACACCGATGGCGTTGATGCTCCTGCCCTATTGGACCGACTCGTGTATCGGGTCGATGGAGGGGTTGTACTTCGAGTCGTCCGCGACGACGCCGTTCCACTTCATCAATGCCTCGGAGCTGTCGGCGAAGCCGTCGAACCCGATGCGCGGGTTGCCCTATCCGGGACTGAACGTGGCGTCGGGCATCGAACACCTGCAACTGCTCGGCGTGAAGTACTACCTGGCCGACACCGCCGAGACGATCGCCGCGGCCGACGATGTGCCCGAGCTGACCAAGGTCGCCACGTCGGGCCCGTGGCACGTGTACCAGATCGCCGATGCCAAACTGGTCACCCCGCTCACCCATGAACCCGCGGTGTGGGACGTTCACGACCAGGCCGTCTCGTCGGTGCAGCCCTCGGTGGCGTGGTATCTCGATCCGACCCGGTGGGACGTGCCCTTCGCGTTCACCGGTCCGTCCGACTGGAAGCGGGTGAAGGTCGACACGTCCTACTGGGACCACGAATGGTCGACGCTCACCGACATCGTCACGCAGACCTCCGGCAAGTCCGCGGAGGTGCCCTTGCCCCGGGTGACCACGCCGGCTCTTCCCGAGGTGAAGGTGTCGAACATCGACGCCGGTACCGACACGATCTCGTTCGACGTCGACAAGGTCGGCGTCCCCGTGCGGGTCAAGGCATCGTACTTTCCGAACTGGAAGGTCGACGGCGCCGAGGGGCCGTATCGGATCACCCCGAACCAGATGGTCGTGATCCCGACGTCCAAGCACGTGACGTTGCACTACGGCCGCACCCCCGTCGACTGGATCGGCATCATCCTGTTGTTCGCCGGCTTCGCCGCCCTCGCGTATCTGGGGCGGCGCCCCGCCGTCGCCGTGGCGTCGCCGATGTACGAGCGGCTGCGGGAGAAGTTCGCGGCCCGGTGGCGTGAGCGGTTCGCGGCGCAGTGGGCGGCGGCCAAGAATGTCGGATCCGAACCGGCCGGGGGAGACCCGCCGGGCGGGAGCGACGCCGGATTCTCATCGGATCACCCACCGGTACACGGTCCGCCCGGCCCGGCGTCCGGGGAAGCCCCGCTGGGGGATGAAACCGTGCAATCGTCGGCCGATCCGGCGACGACACCCCCGGCGTCCCCGGCCGCATCGGAACCGCAAGCGCCCCTCGACCCGGTTGGGAACCGACCGGAACCCGACGATCCGCACGCCGCCGATTAGGGTCTGGTGTCGTCATGGCCGACCTGAACGAGATCTTTCACGCGTACGACGTGCGCGGCATCTATCCGGACCAGATCGACGCCGACGTGGTCGAGCACATCGGCGCGGCGTTCGCCCACTACGTGGCCGAGGTCGACCCGGGCACCCGGCGGGTGCTGGTCGCCCGCGACATGCGTGAATCCGGAGTGGAGTTGTCGAGCGCATTCGCGCGGGGCGTGCAACGCCAAGGCCTCAGCGTGATCGACCTGGGGCTCGCCTCGACCGACCTGTTGTACTTCGCCGCCGGCTACCTCGACTCGCCGGGGGCGATGTTCACCGCCTCGCACAACCCGGCCGCGTACAACGGCATCAAGTTCTGCCGCTCCGGTGCGCGTCCGGTCGGCGAGGACACCGGCCTGGACCGGATCCGCCACGACGCGGCACGTGAGCTGCCTCCCGCACCGACCGAGGCCGGGTCGATCTCGTCGCGGGTGCTGCTGGACGACTTCGCGAACCACGTCCGGTCGTTCTTGTCCGACCCGTCGGCGATCAAGCCGTTGAAGATCGTCGCGGACACCGCG
>DASSYG010000124.1:0-5718 GCA_035703405.1 Acidimicrobiales bacterium
ACCGATGTGGCGGCCCGGCGGGCGGCGACCTTGGCGGTGCGCCGGGCCAAGTCGATGGTGATCGACGCGGGCGACCCGATGAGCCGAAGTGCGGGGTCGTTCTTCGTGAACCCCGAGGTGCCCGCGGGCACGGCCGACGAGTTGATCGACCGCTTCGCTTCGGCAGGGATGGACGTGCAGTATCTGGAGGGCCGCCGGGCCGCGGACCCGGACGCGAATGTGCGGCGCATCCCTGCGGCATTGTTGTTGCGAGCCGCGGGTTTCCGCCCCGGCGACTCGTGGGGCACGGTGCAGTTATCTGATCATCATGTGTTGGCGATCGTGGCATGTGCAGGTGCGACAGCAGACGACATCTGGCAGCTTTCGTGGCTGATCCGCGGTCGCGCCGAAGCCGAGACCGGCATCGAGTTGCAACCCGAACCCCAGTTCCTCGGTGAGTTCGCCGACCCCGACCCAGCCGCGTTCGAGAAGGTTCACCCCTTCTCCCCTGGCACCACCGCGGCCCCCGCCTGGCTGACGGGCTGACCGGTCAGACCGAGCCCATCGGCTCGACCCATGGGTCAGCTGCTGTGACACGGGCGGGGTGCAAAAGTGGCTAGACTTCTGGCGATGTCGGACTATTCGCTCGCGGATGCCCGCAATCGGTTCTCGGAGCTGGTTGCTTCGGTCGAGTCGACCCAAGAGCGGGTCACCGTCACCAGGCACGGCAAGCCCGCTGCGGTCCTGATAGCCCCCGACGACCTGGCGTCGCTCGAAGAGACGCTGGACATCCTCACCACCTCCGGAGCGTTGGACGACATCCGCGCGGCCGAGGCGGAGATCGACCGTGGTGAGACGTTCGACGAAGCGACCATCCGTGCAGATCTGGCCGCCCGGCGAGCTCAGCCGTCCACCGACGAGTGACCTCAGCGGGAGGGGGCTACGAGGTTCGCTTCAGCGCGCGAGCGCGTCGGGCAGTCGGCCGGCTCCCGGAGGCCGCTGCGGCTGCAGCGATCGAGTTCTGCTTCGGGCCGCTGAGCACGAACCCGGAGCGAGTCGGAAAGCAGCTCACTCGAGACCTCGAGAGTTACCACAGCGCCCGGCGAGGCCAATACCGGGTGGTGTATCGCATCGACGCCGCGGCAGGCGTGGTCTTCGTCGTTCGGATCGATCATCGACGGGACGTGTACCGACCCTCATGACGCCCGCCGGTCGCGTGCGCGGACACGCGCGAAACGCGACCGGCGACCTGCCGGACTGAGTGCCGCCATCGACTTGCATCGTCAACTCGCTTCAATAGGGCTATCATATGGCTATGGCTCGGACGCAGACGATGGTGCAGCTCACCGATGACCTGGTGACCGAGCTCGACGTGCACGCCGCTGGCCGGGGGATGTCGCGCTCGGCGCTGATCCGAGAAGCGTTGACCATCTACTTGACCGAACAACGTGCCCGGGACATCGGCCGACAAATCGTCGATGGTTACCGGAAGCGGCCACCCGATGAACCCGACGCCTGGGGCGACGTCGCACCCGCCGGCAGCGCGGGTACCCGTGAGGTCCTGCAACGCCTCGACAACGAAGAGCAACGCGACGGTCGACCCACGTGGTGAGCCGCGGTGAGGTGTGGTGGTACGAGCACCCCGACGCGGGGCGACGGCCATTCGCGATCCTGACGAGAACCGAAGCGTGCGGCGTGTTGAACCAGGTGCTGGCGGCGCCGGCCACCACTGTCATTCGACAGATCCCCACCGAGGTGCCACTCGACAAACACGACGGCATGCCCCGTCGTTGCGTGCTCTCCCTCGACAATGTCACGCTCATCCGTCCGGCGCTGTGCACGGAGCTGATCACCACGCTCGACGCGGCCACGATGGGCAAGGTGTGCGAGGCGCTCGGATACACGACTGCGTGTTGACAAGTCGACGACATCGCGTACCTCGATGCGCCCCGCTCGAGTGTTTCCAGACCGTCCGCGCGCTCGTCGATACCTGGAACGGCGCAACCTGATGCGGGCCGGGAGTCGACAGCGCCTGAGAACGCTGCCACCCAATACCGACGAGTAGGGACTTTCGCCCTTTGTCGGCGTGAGATCGGCCCAGTAAGGTCACCCGCTTCGACGACAGGCCCGAACGTGCCTGGGAGGGGGGAACCTCCGTTGCGTCGTAGACCCAGTCACGGCCAGGAGGCCCCATGAAGCGCATTCGCCCCGCACTGCTCGCCTGTGCGCTGTGCCTCGGCATCGTGAGCACCATCGGCATCGGAGGCTCACAGCCGGCCGACGCAGTGGCGCCGTACCACGACCACAACGCCCGAGAAGGCTCGATCGTGCGCCTCTATTCGGCGTACTTTCTCCGCGACCCGGACAACGGCGGGTTCAACTACTGGCTGATGATGTCGATCAGCGGGTGGGACCTGCGTCGCATCTCGAACTTCTTCGCCGGCTCGCCGGAGTTCAAACAGCGCTACGGCTCGCTCGACAGCCGTGGGTTCATCGGTCTGGTGTACACAAACGTGATGGGTCGTGGCGCCGACGCCAGTGGCAACAGCTACTGGCTCGGTCGCCTCGGCGCGGGCATGAGCCGCGGCGAGATGATGGCCTTCTTCTCGGACTCGGCCGAATACCGGACCCACAAGATCACCTCGGTCGCACCGGGGTGGCGGGCCGGGTCGAACGCCAAGGCTCTGCTCGCGCAACTGCGCGTCGCGACCGAACGCCGCACCGGCTATGACCGTGGGCTGTTCAAGCACTGGGACGACGAGGATCGTGACGGCTGCGACACCCGTTGCGAGGTCCTCGCCGCCGAACGGCGCCGGGACGGCACCTGGTACTCGCTCTGGGACGGCAAGGACATGACCTCCCCCAGCCAAGCCCAGATCGACCATGTCGTCGCGCTCGCCGAAGCGTGGGATTCGGGCGCCTATGGCTGGACGACGAAACAGCGGGACGACTACGCCGACTGGCAGACCAACCTCACCGCCGTGACCGGCTCGTCGAACGCTTCACATTCAGATCGTGACGCCGCCGACTGGCTGCCGCCCAAGGTCGGCGCACGCTGTGCCTACGCCGAGATCATCGTGACCACGAAGTTCACGTGGAACCTCGCCATCGACGGCGCAGAGAAGTCGGCGCTCACCCAACTGCTCAACAGTTGCACCTCGGGATCGACCGTGATCCCACCGGGGGCAGCCACACCACCGCCAACGGCCCCACCGGTCACGCGCCCGCCGTCAGGCTGCGCGACGGCAGGCATCTACGCCGCGGCGAACGGTGTCTGTGTGGCGAACTACGCGCACAACGGCGACGTGAACTGCGGCGACCTGCCGGCAGCAGCGAAGCCGGTGCGAGTGCCGAATCCGAACAACGACCCGTACGGGCTCGACGGTGACAACAACGGTTGGGGCTGCACATCCTGACCCGTTGACCGCATCGCGCGCCTTGCCTGGCCGGACGATCCGTCGCCATAACCGACCACTTTGCAACGGATCTTCCTGATCATCGCGGTTGATCTCGGTGAGTTTCTCGTGCTCTGGCTGCATCTGGCATGGGCGCTGTGCAAGGTCGCGCTTTACTCGAGCGCCAAGGTTGCCGTTGCCATGGTCGTGGTCGCTGTGGCACCGTTCCTCATGATCGTCTCCGCCGTGAAGGCACTCGCATCGACGTCTCCGCAGTCGACCCGTGGCGCCGCGCGCCCCGCCGGCTCGACTTCGTGCGCCGGTGGCGCGGCTAGGATCGTGTGATGGGAAAACGGAGGGCCATGAAGAATGCGCGCCGAGACGCGCGTACGATCATCAGCAGCGACGCCGGTTCGGCGACGCCCTGGTGGTACGACGAGAAGACCTTCGCGCCCAAGTCCAGCCGGGATCAGCGCAACTCATCCGAGTTCTTCTCGGAGTTCAGCACCGAGTCGCTCTACTCGGATGGCCCGGCGACGAGCCCAGCGGCCACCGCGCTCACCGACCCCTACGAAGTGCTCGGTCTGTTTCCCGGCGCAACGCTCGACCAGGTCAAGAAGGCCCACCGCAAGTTGGCCAAGCAGTACCACCCGGACCGGTTCATGAGCGCCCCCGACGCCGAACGACACCGGGCCGAACTCAAGATGGTCCAGGTGAACGGCGCGTACGCAGAACTCCAGTCACGGGTGATGCCCCGAGGGGGTTGACCAACTCGCGTCACGCCCAGCCCGTCGCTGTGGGGGTCGACGGCGGCGGGCAGTCTCCGTGGTCAGACACCGCAGCTCACTCAGCTTGTCGAGCGGGGCCGGAGATGGAAGTCTGCGCAGGTGAAAACGCCCAGGGTCCGCTCCGCACTTCTCGTCGCAACCGTTCTCGTCGCCGCCATTGCGCCGCCGCTCGCGGCAACCTCGATCGCCGGTGCCGACCCCGTGGGCATCGACGCGCACGGCAGCGTCGAACAGGTCTACGCCACCGGCCTGCCGCCCGACAACCACCTGGCGTTGCTCGACGACGGAGGCGACACCGTCGCCACCACCCAGGTCAACGCTCTCGGCGCAGCACTGTTCCGCAACGTCGATCCCGGCGCCGACTACACCGTGAGCGACGTCGACGCCGGCACCACGTCGGCCCCGCTCACCGTCCACCCCGACGACCCGGCGCCGTGGAACCCCGACATCTACGACCAGACGATCACCTCGGACGGCTACCAGTACCTCACCACCCGCGACGGCACCGAGCTCGCCCTGTCGGTACGCCCACCCCTCGCCGGCGGTCCCGGCCCCTACCCCACGCTCATCGAATACTCCGGCTACGGCTACGCCGACCCCTCCGGGCCTCAAAGTGGCCTCGCCTTGCTCGCCAATGCCATGGGTTTCGCCGTGGTCGACGTCAACATGCGCGGGACCGGCTGCTCGGGCGGTGCTTTCGACTACTTCGAGATGCTCCAGAACCTCGACGCCTACGACGTGATCGAGACCATCGCCAATCAACCCTGGGTGGCCCACAACCAGGTCGGCATGTTCGGCATCTCCTACGGCGGCATCAGTCAACTGTTCGCCGCGCAGCTCGACCCGCCCTCGCTCGCCGCGATCGCTCCGTTGTCGGTGATCGACGCCACCCCCACCACCTTGTACCCCGGCGGGATCCTCAACTCCGGCTTCGCGCTCGAATGGGCGCAGGGGCGCGTCGACGATGCCAAGCCCGCCACCGCCACCACCGGCCAGAAGTGGGCCTACAAGCGGATCCAGGAAGGCGACACCGCCTGTGAGGCCAACCAGGCATTGCACCTCGACGCGGTCGACCTGATCGCAAAGATCAAGAACAACGAGCACTACGTGCCCGAGATCGCCGACCCGCTCGACCCGGTGAGCTTCGTGCACAAGATCCGGACCCCGGTGTATCTGGCCTGTCAGTTCCAGGACGAACAGACCGGCGGACACTGCCCCGAGCTGGCCCGCCACTTCACCGGCACCGACGACAAGTGGTTCAGCTTCACCAACGGCGCCCACATCGACGCGCTCGACCCTGAGAATCTCAACCAGATCTTCGACTTTCTCGAGTTGTTCGTCGCCGAACGACCGCCCGGCCCCGACAGCGGGCTCATGAAGCTCGCCGCGCCGATCATCTATCAGTCTGCGATGGGCGTCTCCGACGACATCAAGTACACACTCCCCGACGACCCGATCCAGCACGAGACCACCTATGACGGGGCGCTCGCGGCGTTCCGCAGGCTTCCCACCGTGCAGGTTCGTTTCGACAACGGCGCCGGCAGCGACCCCAAGGG
>DASSYG010000263.1:0-3689 GCA_035703405.1 Acidimicrobiales bacterium
CCGGCGGTGGCACGATCACTCGCCGAGGTGGGCATCCCCCGAATCGTCTCGATCGCCGCCGGCGTGCGCACCGCGACCCTCGAGGCCGAACTGCCAGAGGGCTGTGCGGTGATCCGGGCCATGCCCAACACCCCCGCACTCGCCGGTGCCGGCGCCACGGCGATCGCCGCCGGTTCGAGCGCCTCCGACGACGACCTCGCCTGGGCCGAAGAGCTGCTCGCCACAGTCGGTCGGGTCGTCCGGGTCGACGAAGGCCAACTCGACGCGGTGACCGGCCTGTCTGGCTCGGGGCCGGCCTATGTGTTCCTGATCGCCGAAGCCCTCATCGAAGCGGGCGTGCTCAATGGTCTCGACCGGGCGACCGCGACCACCCTCACCGGCCAGACACTGCTCGGCGCCGCCAAGCTGCTCACCGAAGAAGATGCCGACGCCTCCGCCCTGCGCGCCGCGGTGACCTCTCCCGGCGGCACCACCGCAGCCGGACTCGCCGAGCTCGAACGGGCCGGGGTGCGCGCCGCACTGCTCGACGCGGTCACCGCCGCCACCCGTCGCGCCACCGAACTGGGCTGAAATCCACTCAGCTACAGAGCACCGGCACTCGCTGGGTCAGATCGGCATAGACCCGTCGCAGCCGTGCGGCCACGGTGGGCCAGGTGTAGCCCCGTGCCCGTTCCGCGGCACGGTTCCCCACTGCGGTCGCCATCGTCGCATCATCCAGCAGGTCGGCCACCGCGGCGGCATAGTCGACCGGGTCACGGCCGTCGATCAATCGCCCGGTCTCTCCATCGACGACGATCGAACGCAAACCGCCGACCGCTGCAGCAACGACGGGAATTCCACACGCCGCGGCTTCGAGCGCGACCATCCCGAACGACTCTGAACGGCTCGGCATCACCACCACATCGGCGGCCCGGTAATAGGTCGACAACACGTGATGGGGTTGCGGGCTCACCCATCGGATCGACTCGGCGACGCCCAACTCTTCGGCCAACGCACGACAGCGCGCCTCTTCACGCTCGCCGTCGACGCCGCTCGGCCCGCCGACGACGACGAGCATCGCGTCCGGATGCCGCGACTTCAACTCGGCCAACGCGTCGACCGCGATCCCCAGGCCTTTGAGCGGTTGGATCCGTCCCACGAACAACAACACCGGAATCCGCTCCGCGATCCCGAGCGCGCGGCGTGCCCCCCGGCGACTCCCTGGTGAGAAGAACGCGTGGTCGACCCCCGGCGGGACGATCTCGATGCGTGTCGGGTCAGCCTGGTACAACCCGGTGAGCTGCGCGACCTCGGCGGCGCCGGACGCGGTGATCGCATCCGAGCACTGCACGACCCTGGTCTCCGCGTCGATCCGACGTTGCGGTTCAGGGTCACCGGTCGACGCCTTCACCCGGGCGAGCGTGTGGAACGTCGACACCAGAGGAAGGTCGAGCTCGTGTTTGAGTTGGTGGCCGACCTCGCCCGACAGCCAGTAGTTCGCGTGCAGCACATCGACCGGATGCCGGGCCAGATGGGCACGCAAGCCGTCAGCGAACTCGTCGACGACCGCCGGGAGCTTTTCTTTGGCGAGTTGCGACGGCCCAGCGGGCAGGTGCACCACCCGCACTCCGGGTTCGACGTCGACGACCTCGGGCAGGCCGTCGTCCCATCGGCGCACATACACCTGGCATGCGACGCCGGCATGTGCGAGCGACCCGACCAGCTCGCGCACGTACACGTTCATGCCGCCGCTGTCGCCGGTACCCGGCTGGATCAGCGGGGACGTGTGCAGCGAGATGACACCCAGGGCGGTCACCGCAGGATCAACCCTGAGCTGCCGACGCCGACGCTGCTTCGTCGGGCAATTCCTCGTCGAAGTCCGGCTCGTCGACCTCGACGTCATCGGTGACATCGGTCGGCTCGGCGACGTCCGCCTCGGCCTGGCGACCCACGTTCTCCGCGTACTCGCGTCGGAACATCTCATAGAGCTGCACCAGCGCCCGCTTGTGCTCGTCGTTCAGGTCCGGCGACCGACGAATCTCGGCGATCAGATCGGCCGGTGCACCGGGCTCGTCCAAGATGCCGGCACGGACGTACAGGGTCTCGGCACTGATGTGCAGCGCCGACGCGATCTGTCGCAGGATCTCCGCGGACGGCTTGCGCAGACCCCGCTCGATCTGCGACAGGTACGGATTCGAGATGCCCGCCATCTCCGACAATTTGCGCAGCGAGAGCTGTCCCACATGGCGCTGGTCGCGGATGAACGAGCCGAGGTCGTGCCAATGCTGCTCGATCTCGTCTTTCACGTCGACCACGCTAGGCAGCCCTCAGATGGACGCACGAACCCGTCATCGCCACTTCAGGCCCGTTCGCGGCGGGGTTCGCCGATGATCGAGTCGATGTCCGCGTCCCCGTCGCGGTAGCGGCGGCCCAGCTCCACTCCGAGGGTGTCGATCCGGTCGAACAGCGCGCGTCGCAGTTTCGACACCCGCTGTTCATAAGCCACCAGGCTCTCTCGGGTGCTCTCGAGCCACTCGGTCGACACATCGGGCAACTCGCTCAGGTGCGCGTCGAACTCCATACCCGCCAACTCGTCGGCCAGGGCGCCTTCGACCCGACCGGGCGCGAGGACCTGGGGCATCGGCCCGACCTGGGCAGAGCGGGTCCGATCCGACAGCACCTCAGGGAGCCGCGAGACGAGATCGTCGAGGTCGAAAGGGTCCCCACCCTTGGCACGGCGGTCGAGTTCCGCGGTGACGATGTCGATTCGGCCCTGAGCCAGTCGGCGCAGATACGAAAGCGACGTCTCGATCCGCTGGCAACGCTGGCGGAGCGTGCGGAGTCGATCCGCGTCGAAGGTCTCGTGGCCGTCGAGAAAGTGATCGTCGAGTACTTGGCTGAGGTCGGTGTCCATGGAATCTCCCGATGCCGAATCCACGCACCCCATCGTACGACCCCGACACCGGAGTGCGACCCATCGGTCAGCCCGACGCGGCGACCAGACCAGCGGCGAAGGCCCACGCGGGACCGAGGAGGATGAGCGAGTCCAGTCGTCGAAGCGCCGGAGCGCGCGTCGCCGCATCGGGCAGCAACCACGACGCCGCCACCTGTCCCAACGGGCACAGCACCATCGCCCCGACCGCGAACGCCCAGACGAGCGCCCCGTGGAAGGGAGGCGCGCCGATGATCGCCGCGACGGCTGCGACGAGGGCGATCATCAGCCCGCCCGCCACCGGGCCCTCGAGCAGGCTCCCCGCTCCCGAACCGATGAGGAAGTCACCCAGGTCGAAGGCCATGACCATCGCCAGCAGAATCACCCCCGCCCCGATCTCATAACGCGTGGCCAACACCACTGCGGCGGCCACCAGGCCGGTCGGCAGCGATGCCTGCAACACCAGTGCCGTCGCCGGCAGCAACGGTCGGCGGGCGACCACTTCGGTCGCGCCGGCGACGATGCCGATGACCGCCGCGGCAACCAGGGCTGCTCCCAACGCGCCGGCGCCGAACGATGCCGACAGGCCGACCAGCGCGGCGACGGCCATGGCGCACCAGCGAAGGACGTTCGCGCGCGCACCGGCCCACACGTCGACGATCTGGGCCGCGGCGATCGCGGCGGCAGCGGCATACAACACCCCGACCAACGGGAAATCCCCGAAGGCCCGACCGATGCCGAGTGCCGCGAACACTGCGACGAACCAGGTCACACCCAG
>DASSYG010000267.1:0-3307 GCA_035703405.1 Acidimicrobiales bacterium
CGTTTGGCGACCACGAGTCCGAACACCAGGCCCCCGAGCAGCCAGAGCGGATGCAGGAGTGCCCGCGTCGACACCCCGACGAAGAGCACGACACAGAACAATGCGAAGCGTCGCAGGGTGGGGGCCTCGACGTGACGGGCAAAGGTGTACACCGACGCGGTGACCAGGAACGTGACGGCGGTTTCATACCGCAGGAACGACTCGCTCGAGATGAGCAGGGGGTTGCTCGCGACCAACACCGCTGCCACGGTCGCCTGCCACCGCCGCGCGCCCAGTCGACCGAGGATGTCCCACAACATGAGGATCGTCGCGAGACTTGCGACGACCCAGACCAGTTGGAACGTCAGCGCCGCCGGGAGCGGCGACCACGCCCGCACGGCGCCGACGTAGAAGTTCCACAGCGGGGGTTGGATGTTCAACTGGGTGAACGCGACGAACGGGTTGGCCTCGAGCACCGGCTCGTCGATGAGTTGGAGTTGGCCGGTCAGGTGGTCGCCGAAGCGCAGCCCCGTGGCCCAGAGCACCGCCCGGAGTCCGAAGAACGCGACGACGACACAGGTCAGGTGCCAGCGATGGCTTCGCATGGCCGTCGGGTTCGCAGGTTCCCCGGTCCGATCCCGGTCGAGACCGGTCTCGGTTCCGGCCTCGGTGGCACCGGCGGCAACATCCAACCGGGCTCTGGTCATCGGCCAAGTATGGCAGCCGATCTGTCCAGCACCGGAGCGTCCCCCGACGCCGTCGACGTCGCTTCGACGTGACAGGCTCTGGCGAGGCCGGAGACTCGCGGCCGGGCGGTGCTGTCGAACTCAGTCGAGCTTCTCGACGAAGCGCTCGAGCTGGCGCAGGTTGCGGCATTCGAACACACCGTCGCAGTGGACCCCGTAGTCGGAAACGATCGAGTCGCCGGTGTCCCAGTAGCTGCGGGGTTCGGGGTTGAGCCAGAACACGTGACGGGCCCGGTGCTGCATCTCCTTGACCACCCACGACTGGGATGCGTGGTAATTGTTGCGGGCGTCGCCGAGCAGCAGCACGGTGGTCTTGGGGCCTATCTCGGTCCCCCAGCGTTCGTGAAACGTCTCGAAGGCGTGGCCGTAGTCCGAGTGCCCGTCGACCCACACCACGTCGGCTTCGGTGTTGACCCGGTGCACCGCTTCGGTGACGTCCTCGACGCCGTCGAAGAACGACGTGACCTCGTCGATGCCGTCGATGAACACGAAGGAGCGCACCTTCGAGAACTGAGAGGCGATCGCGTGCACCAGCATGAGGGTGAAGCGGGCGAAGGACGCGACCGATCCGGAGATGTCGGCGACCACGAAGATCTCGGGTTTGGTCGGCCGGGGGTAGCGGAACTGCGGCTCGGCGGGCACGCCGCCGTAGCTGAGTGAGTGGCGCACCGTCGCCCGGAAGTCGAGGGGCCCTTTGCGGCCGTGGCGTCGCTTTCGGGCGAGCCGCACGGCGAGACGTCGGGCGAGGGGCTGCAGCGCCTTCTTGATCCCGTCCATCTCTTCACGCGAGGCGTGCATGAAGTCGACATCTTCGGGCAGCGGCTTGCGCAGCGTCTTGGCCATCGCGTCGATGCCGCGGTCGGCGACGAGTCGACGCCGGATCTCGGCCTCGACTTCTTTCTTGAGCTGGTCGATCCGTGACTCGAACTCGTCGCGGGTGAGACGCTCCTCGAGGTGCGAGCGGGGCTCGTTCCCGGCCTGAGCACTGTCCACGAGCCGTTCCATGACGGCGTCGAGGTCGAGGTTTCGCAGTGTGCGGTACAGGTAGTAGGTGCCGCCGACGGGACGCCCGGGTTCCATGCCGGCGAAGCGACGGACCGCTTGGCGGGCGATGGCCCGCATCATCGTGTCGTCGCCGCGCAGTAATGACTGGTAGAGCATCTCGGCGAGTTGTTCGGCGCTCAGGGGTTCGCCTGCCCCACCTTGGCCCTGACCTTCGCCTTGTCCTTCGCCCTGATTGCCCTGCATTTCGTCGAGCAGATCATCGAGGGCGTGGCCCGAGTCGTCGTCGATCTGCCAGGCAGCGCCGCGCATCGAGAAGTACACCTCGAACACGGTTTCGAAGGTGCGCCAGTGCGCATGGTTCTTGACCATCGTGGCGGCCAAGGCGTACTTGAAGGTCTCGCGGTCGCCGACGGGGATCTGCTCGACGGCCCGCATCGCATCGATCGATTCGGTGAGGCTCACCGGCAGTCCGGCGTCGCGCAATTCGGAGATGAACCCGGTCAGCAGTTCGAAGATGGGTCGGCCGTCGGCGAGAACGGCGACATCGCCGCCGCCCGAGCCGTCTCCGGTGGTGGGTCCGGACCCGGAGGATTCGTCGGACACGACAGGTTTCAGCGCCGTCCGACGCCGGGCGCACCCACTGCGGGCGGGTTGGCGACGAGTTCCTTGACGGCCTTGGCGATGTCGGACTGGTACTTGAGCAGGATGTTCGCCGTCGAGGCTGCGGTTTCCTCGTCGACGTGTTCGACGCCGAGCAGCACCAGGGTGCGGGCCCAGTCCAGGGTCTCTGACACCGACGGCGACTTCTTCAACTCGAGCGAGCGGATCGAGCGCACGATGCGGGTGATCTCATCGGCGAGCGACTCGGTCACCTCGGGCACCTTGGTGAGGATGATCTGCTTTTCGCGTTCCATCTCGGGGTAGTCGATGTGCAGGAACAGACACCGGCGCTTGAGCGCCTCGGAGAGTTCGCGAGTGTTGTTCGAGGTGAGGAACACCATTGGAATCTGCTTGGCTTCGATCGTGCCCAACTCGGGGATCGACACCTGGTAGTCCGAGAGGATCTCGAGCAGGAGCGCTTCGGTTTCGACTTCGACGCGGTCGACCTCGTCGATCAGCAGCACGACGGGGTCGTCGGCTCGGATCGCCTCGAGCAGCGGTCGGGTCAACAGGAAGTCGTCGGAGAAAATATCGGTCTCGACGTCTTCCCAGGTGGACCCGTCGTTGCGTTCGGCCTGGATCCGCAGGAGCTGCTTCTTGTAGTTCCATTCGTACAGCGCTTTGGATTCGTCCAGACCCTCGTAGCACTGCAGCCGGATGAGGCGCGCTCCGGTCATCTCGGCGACCGACTTGGCGAGCTGCGTCTTGCCTGTGCCCGCGGGGCCTTCCACCAGGATCGGCTTGCCAAGCCGATCGGCCAGATACACGATGCTGCCGATGCCTTCATCGGCGAGATAGTCGACCTTGGCAAGGGCTTCGGTGACGGCGGGAACGGATTCGAATCTCGGTTCGGCCATGGATCAGAGGGTATCGGGCGTCTTGACCGCAGGGTCAATCAGTATCGTCCCGTCCTCCCC
>DASSYG010000328.1:0-3792 GCA_035703405.1 Acidimicrobiales bacterium
GAAGAAGCGCAACCCGTGGGAGGTGAAGTACTCGGGGTGGCGGAGAAACGCGAGGTCATGCAGGGTGGCCACGAGTGGCGCCGTCTTCGGAGGCATGGCGACGCCGGTCACGTGGATCACGTCGACGGGACCGGTCGCCCACTCGACCGACGGCCAACCGAACCGGTGCCAGGTCTCGTACAACACCTGCCGTGGCACCGGAAGCATCCCCACGGGAATCGTCGGCACCCACGGCTCCGGCGGCGCCGCACGATGGCGTGCCGCGACCCCGACCAACTCGGCGGCATCGAGCGCTCTGATCGCTTCCACCGTGTCGAGCGCGGCACGCGCTGTGCCGCCGGGTATCCGGTGCCAGCACTGTTCGAGGGTGACGGCTACCCGCAGTCTCGATTCGTGGCCGCGGACCGTCGTGGCTGCTGGTCGTCCGGTCATGTCACTGATCAGTTTCGCACGTGACCGCCCCAATTCCGGGAGGTGACCTGCGATGACCGGACGAAACCTCCCGAAGTTTGCCGTCGCGGAGGCCGGCGAACGTCGGGGAGGCGCCGGGGCGAGCGCGAGGGCTGACCGTCGGGACCGGTGCGAGGCCGGTGCGATGGTCTTCGGGGAATGGCAAGTACCATTTGCCCCCATGGCATCGGACCAGGACTCGGATTTCTACAGGGGGCGTCGCGTGGTCGTCACGGGCGGATCGGGCTTTCTCGGCTCTGCGGTCCTGGCCCGACTCGCCGCCGCGGGCGCCGACGACGTCGTCGCCCCCTCCAGTGCGGATTTCGACCTGCGTGAACGAGCCGCCACCGACGCGATGTTCGACGAGCTCGAACCCGATCTGGTGATCCATCTGGCTGCCCGCGTCGGTGGCATCGGTGCCAATCAGGTGCACCCCTCCGAGCTGTACCTCGACAACCTGTTGATGGGCACGTACGTGATCGACGAGGCGCTGCGGCACGAGACCCCCAAGACCGTTGTGGTCGGCACGATCTGTTCGTACCCGAAGTACACACCGGTGCCGTTCTCGGAGGATTCGCTGTTTCAGGGTTACCCCGAGGAGACCAACGCTCCCTACGGCATCGCCAAGCTCGCCCAACTGGTGCAACTGCAGTCCAACCGGGACCAGTTCGGCCAGAACGGGATCTATTTGATGCCGACGAACCTGTACGGGCCCGGCGACAAGTTCCATCCGGCCGTGTCCCACGTGATCCCCGCGCTCATCAAGAAGTGCGTCGAGGCGGTCGAGGCCGACGCGGAGAAGATCGAGGTGTGGGGCACCGGATCGGCGAGCCGCGAGTTCCTGTACGTGGACGACGCCGCGGACGGCATCGTCCTGGCCGCCGAACACTACGACGGTGCCGAGCCGGTCAACCTGGGGGCGAACCACGAGATGCCGATCCGCGAGTTGGTCGGCCACATCGCCGCGGCCACCGGCTTCGACGGGACGATCGACTGGGACACCACCAAACCCGACGGTCAGCCCCGTCGCAGCGTCGATGCGTCGCGCGCTGCCGGTGCGTTCGGTTTCTCCGCACGCACCGATTTCGCCGAAGGTCTCGGTCGCACCGTCGAGTGGTACCGGGCCAATCGCGCCGCCGCGGAAGAGCGCGACCACTGACCCGGGGGTCGGGCAGTCGATCAGGCGGGAACGATCGCGCGACCGAACCAGTCCGCGGTCAGCTTCAGCCCGGTCTTCAGATCCGTCTGAGGTGACCAACCGAGCACCCGCTCGGCCAAGGCCAGGTCCGGACGACGGCGGGAGGGGTCGTCGACCGGACGAGTGTCGTGGACGATCTCCGACGACGAGTCGGTGACGGTCCGCACGATCCCCGCGAAATCCGAGACCGAGTACTCCTCGGTACTGCCGATGTTGACCGGTCCCACGTGGGTCGAGTCGGCCAACGCCAGAAAGCCCTGGATCGAGTCGTCCACATAGCAGTAGCTCCGCGTCTGGGAACCGTCACCGTGCACCAGGAGCGGTTCGCCGCGCAGAGCCGCGGTGACGAACGTGGACACGACCCGGCCGTCGTGGTGACGCATGCGGGGTCCGTAGGTGTTGAAGATGCGGACGATCCGCACGTCGAGTCCGTGGACCTGGTGATAGGCCATGCACATCGCCTCGGCGAACCGCTTCGCCTCGTCGTAGACCCCCCGCGGTCCGATCGGGTTCACGTTTCCCCAGTAGGACTCGGGTTGGGGATGCACCTCGGGGTCGCCGTAGACCTCGCTCGTCGACGCCAGAAAGTACGACGCCTGCTTCGCCTTCGCCAGGCCGAGCGTGTTGTGGGTCCCCAGCGACCCGACCTTGAGCGTCTGGATGGGCAGCTCCAGATAGTCCCGTGGCGAGGCCGGCGAGGCGAAGTGCATGACCCGATCGACCTCACCGGGTACCCACACGAAGCTGGAGACGTCCTGGAGGACGAACGTGAACCCCGGACGTCCGAAGAGTTCCGAGATGTTCTCGACGCTTCCGGTGATGAGGTTGTCGAGGCACACGACCTCGTCGCCTCGTTCGAGCAATGCCCGGCACAGATGCGAACCGAGGAATCCGGCCCCGCCGGTGACGACGACTCGGGCCACTCAGGAACCGCCGCCGGGGCGGCCGACACCGTCGACGACGAAACCCGCGCGGCGCAACGCGGTGGCGTCCAGCAGGTTGCGTCCGTCGACGATGACCCGACGCTCGAGTCGTTCCGCGACCCGGTCGAAGTCGAGCCAACGGAACTCGTCCCATTCGGTCAGCACCACCAGTACGGCGGCGCCGTCGCATGCGGCGTAGGGGTCGGTCGAGACCTCGAGCCCCGCGAGCGGCGACTCGGTGACCGTCGGGTCATGGGCCTGCACCCGGGCACCTGCGGCCAGTAGCCGGGTGATGATCGAGATCGACGGTGAGTCACGCAGGTCGTCGGTGAGGGCCTTGAAGGTGAGCCCCCAGACGGCGACCGTGCGACCCTCGAGGGAGCCGCCGGCGTGGCGGGTGACCTTCGCGACCATGCGGTCGAACTGCGCTTCGTTCGTGGCGATCGCGCTGTCGAGCAGCGGAAAGGCCACGCCGTTGTCATCCGCGATCTTCACCAGCGCCTGGGAATCCTTGGGAAAGCACGATCCTCCCCAACCCGGACCCGGCCGCAGGAACTGGCTCCCGATCCGCTTGTCGTAACCCATGCCCAGGGTGACGTCGGCGACGTCGGCTCCGACCGCCTCGCAGAGTGCGGCGATCGCGTTGACATAGGAGACCTTCGTCGCCAGAAAAGCGTTCGAGGCGTACTTGATCATCTCGGCCGACGCGGCGTCGGTGACCAACACCGGCGCGCCCAGCCCTTCATAAGCCTCGGCGAGGCGCACCGCGGCGGCCTGATCGTCGCAGCCGACCACGACCCGGTCGGGTTTGAGAAAGTCCGACACCGCGGTGCCTTCGCGCAGGAACTCGGGATTGGACACCACCGAGACGTCGCCGCGCCCGATCACCTCGGCCACGACACCGGCGGAGCCGACCGGCACGGTCGACTTGTTCACCACGATCGCCCCGGCGGCGAGGTGGGGTCCGATCGTCGTCGCGGCCTGCCGCACGAAGCTCAGGTCGGCCGCTCCGTCGCCGCCCTGTGGGGTCGGCACGCACAGAAACACGAAATCGGCTCCCTGCACCGCCTGGATCGTGTCGGTGGTGAAGCTGAGTCGGCCCGACCGCAAACCTTCGGCGACCAGGTCTTCGAGTCCCGCCTCGAAGATCGGGATCTCGCCCTTCGCCAGGCGGGCGACCTTGTCCGCGTCGATGTCCACACAGCGCACGTCATGGCCCAG
>DASSYG010000051.1:0-5096 GCA_035703405.1 Acidimicrobiales bacterium
CGAATCGCTCGACCCGATCCGCGGCGGTCTCGCCTGCACCACGGTGCCCGCGGACGACCAGGGCGACGGCGTCGCCACCTACCGGCTACCTGCCGCGACCGGCGACGGCTTCACCATGCTCGGTTCGCCGACGGTGAACGCCGAGGTGTCGGTGCAAGGCGAGTATTCGTACCTCGCCGCCAGGCTGTTCGACGTCGACCCCACGACGAACACCGAGGTGCTCATCGCGCGCAGCGTCTACCGGATCGATCCGGACGATCCCGACGGACCCGTCGAATTCCAACTGGAACCGAACGGATGGCACTTCGCCGCCGGGCACATCCCCAAGTTGGAGCTGCTCGGCCAGGACGAGCCGTTTCTCGCGCCGTCGACGGGCACGTCCACGGTCACGGTGTCGAACCTCGAACTCCGGTTACCCGTTCGTGCGGTCGACGATTCGCCGGACGATCCCGATCCCACCGTCACGACCTCGCCGGATGTGACCACGACCACGACATCGCCAGAGGTGACGTCCACGGTCCCTGAGGTCACCACCAGCGTGCCGGAACCGATCACGACGCCACCCGGATCGACCACGACGCAGCCGGACACGACCCCCTCCACCACGATCGGGTCGGCCGGTTCGACGCATGTGCCGCCTCGAGCATCGCAGCCCGCGCCGGCCGCGCGCCCCGTTCCCGCACGACCCGACTACACCGGATAGCCCATCTGGAGGATGGCAACGGTTGCGCTCGGTCGGTGCTTTGGACGCTAACGTGGTCGTGTGGGCAGGGCAGATGATGTGCGGGCTTGGGCGAGAGGCCGCAAAGCAGACCTGATTCACCGGTCCACTGACCGGATCCGAGCGGCCGCGGCCATCGGACCGGACTGCGCACGGGGACGTCGCTTCCGGGCATTCGGTGAGGCGAGTTGCATCGCCTATCCATGGGCGACGATCTTCGGCGAGGCCCACATCGAGATCGGCACCGGCACGATGATCGGTTCCTTCAACACATTGTCGGCGGGTTTTGCCCCCGGTCACGACTTCGGGGACCGGTGTGTCATCAGCATCGGGGACCGCGTGGTGCTGGGTCGGGGGAGCCACATCGTCGGTCACGATCGGATCGTCGTCGAGGACGACGTGTACACCGGACCGTACGTCTACATCACCGACCAGAACCACACCTACCGTGACCCCGAGCTTCCGATCGGCCGCCAATGGCCGACCGATGATCCGGTTCGAATCGGCGCCGGGTCGTGGTTGGGAACCAACGTCGTCGTCCTGCCCGGAGCCGACATCGGACGCAACGTGGTCGTTGCCGCCGGGTCGATCGTGCGCGGTGAGGTCCCCGATCACAGCGTCATCGCCGGTTCGCCCGCGAAGATCATCAGGCGCTTCGATCCCGACCTGGGGTGGCAGCCTCCGCTGCGCTCGAGCAGCGACGACGAGTCGACGGATCTCGCGGAGCTCGCCGGGCTGGCCGAGGCACTCGGCGTCCGCCCCGACCCACGAGGCAGGTTCTGAGCGAAGCGTTGGGAGTCTCCGGCTTGCAAACGGGTCGGGACTGCCGATGGAGTGCAGGTGAGGAAGAAGCGTGGCGAAAGCGACGACGCCGACTCGACGCCCGTCGACGATGTGGTCGAAGCCGTCGAGACCGCTGACGTCCCCGTTGCCGGCCACGGCGACGAGGCGCCCGGAAAGAACGACGAGCCCTTCACGCGCTATCAGAACTCGGTGTATCGCCTCGTCTCGATGGGAGGGGCGGCACTCGTCGCCGTGATCGGGATCACGGGTATCGCGATCGGTCGGACCCTCGATCCGATCCCACCAGCGCAGTTCTTCTTCATCGACGGGATCGTCGCGGTCGTGCTTTTCGGTTGGTATCTACTGGGGATGCGTTGCCGCCTCGACGTGGCCGAGACCTGGGTACATGTGGCCACCAAGTACGGCGACTTCCGTGTCGACCGTGACCGGATCGAATCGGTCGAACCCGACCTGTCGCTGCGCGGCTCGCTCCAATGGTCGGGACGTCCGCTCATCATCCGCTACCGGTCCGACGACTCGGGAGACAAGGTGAAGTCCCGCAAGGCCTACGGATGTCTCCCGAACGACGCCCAGACCCAGCAACGGGCCGTCGAAGAACTCCAGCAGGCCCTGGGCGGGCCCGACGAGTCGCGACTCGGTGACCTCGAGGACGCTGTCGCCGAGCGTCTCGCCGGGACTGAATTCGCTGATGGACAGAACGATCTCGCCGACGCGGTCGCCGCGCGTCTGGCGACCATGAAACCCGAGGGCGACGACCCCGAAGCCTGAGCGACGCCGGGATCGACCCCACCGTGGCCCACCTGTTCGGTGATGAGGTCGGCTTGCGTCCTAATCTGAGCCGCATGAGCGAAACGCAAGCCATCGACGGCGAATTCCGGATCGAACACGATTCGATGGGAGAGGTCCGGGTCCCGAAGTCCGCGAAGTGGGCAGCCCAGACCCAGCGGGCCGTCGAGAACTTCCCGATCTCGCATCGGCCCATCGAGACCCGGATCGTCCACGCCCTCGGCATGGTCAAGGCCGAAGCGGCCCGGGTGAACGCCGCGGACGAACGCGTTGCCAAGGTCGACGCCACCATCGGCGCGGTGGTCGCCGCTGCAGCCGAGGAGGTCGCGGCAGGCAAGTGGGACGCCGAGTTCCCGGTGGACGTGTTCCAGACCGGATCGGGAACGTCGTCGAACATGAACACCAACGAGGTGATCGCGACGCTGGCGACCGGCCATCTCGACGGCGACGGGTCGGTGCACCCCAACGACCACGTGAACGCCTCGCAATCGTCCAATGACGTGTTCCCGACGGCAGTCCAGCTCGCGGTCGCCCTGGCTGTCACCAATGAACTGCGGCCCGCGTTGGCGCACCTTGCTGCGGCGCTGCGCGAGCGCGCCGAGGCGTTCGCCGAGGTCGTCAAGCCGGGTCGGACGCATCTGATGGACGCCACTCCGGTCACCCTCGGTCAGGAGTTCACGGGTTACGCCGGCCAGATCGAGGACAACCTCGACCGTCTCGAGCCCGTCGTGGCCGACGTGTGCCGTCTGCCTCTCGGAGGCACCGCCGTGGGCACTGGTATCAACGCGCCCGAGGGGTTCGCGTCTGGCGTCATCGCCCGACTCGCCGACCGTACCGGTCTGCCGCTCATCGAGACGCCGAACCACTTCGCGGCTCACGGCGCCCGCGACGACCTGGTCGCCGTGTCCGGGGCGCTGCGCACCGTGGCGGTGAGCCTCACCAAGATCGCGAACGACCTGCGCTGGGCGGCGTCCGGGCCTCGTGCGGGTTTGGCGGAGATCCACCTGCCCGACCTGCAGCCGGGTTCGTCGATCATGCCCGGCAAGGTGAACCCGGTGCTCGCCGAGGCCGTCACCCAGGTCGCGGCCCGGGTGATCGGCAACGACGCCGCGGCCGCCTTCGGAGGATCTCAGGGCAACTTCGAGATGAACGTGTACGTGCCGATGATGGCCGAGGCGATCATCGAGTCGACCGTGCTGCTGGCGAACGTGTCGACGGTGTTCGCCGACAACTGCATCGCCGGAATCGAAGCCGACGTGGAGCGTTGTCAGGCGCTCGCCGAGGCGTCCCCATCGGTCGCCACGTCGCTGAACCCGTTCATCGGGTACGAAAGAGCGGCCGATCTGGTCCATCAGAGCATCGAGACGGGCCGGAGCGTGCGCGAACTGGTGCGCGAGGCCGGACTGTTGAGTGATGACGAGATGGACCGTGCGTTCGACCTGCTGGGCCAGACCCGGGGTGGGCTGGCCTGAGCCTGGGAGACGGGCCACTGGGCGAGCCCGACGATCGAGCCGGACGACCGCGCCGGACGAACCATGAGCTGACGGCGCTGCCGGTCGGCGGTAGCTCGGCCCGACAAGCGCAGAAGTAGTCTGGGGGCTTCGCCCCAGCACCCTGAAGACTCGAGGTCTGTCTGTGCTCGTTGCTGCCATCGACTCGTTCGGCTACAACTTCTTCCTCCTGCTGCACCTGTTGTTCGTGGTCGTCGCGTTCTCGCCGGCATTCGTCTGGCCGATCCTGAACCGACTCCGCCGCACCGACGCGAACTCGGGCGCTGGCAACGCCGTCGGGCGCATCGTCGACCCGATGATGCACGGCGGTTCGCTCGTGCTGGCCGGACTGTTCGGGATCATCCTGGTGCTGATGTCCGACAGCGTGATCGAGTTCTCCCAGAGTTGGATCTCGATCGCCTTCGTGTTGTGGTTCCTGATGTTGGGCGTGTTCTTCGCGGGACTCATCCCGGCCCAACGCCAGATCGTCGAGGGCAAGCCCGAGGGCGACACCCGCCTCGCCATGTGTTACGGCGGCATGCACCTGTTGCTGCTGTTGCAGATCATCGTGATGGTCTGGAAGCCGGGTCTGTAAGGCGGGTCACTCGGGGAGTTCACCGGGTCGCCCGCCCCGGTACCCTCGCATACCGTGCATCCGATCGAATACCTGCGCTACGTGGCGCGAGCCGGCGATGCGCCGCCGGACTGGCTGATCCCCGAGGCCGCCGAGGCGCTGCGCGGTCTGATCGGCGATCACCAGGCACTGGTCATGGGGTGCCGCAAGCTGCTCGAACACCACGCTCGGTGCGGGCCGATGTGGTGGTTGTGTGGCCAGGTGCTCACGTCACGTGACCCCCATCGCGTCCTCGACGATCTCGTCGAGCGCTTCCTGGCGGATCCGACCCCGCTCCAGCTCTCGTTGGCTCTCGTCGACGCGACACCGGGCACGGCCGATTCGCCGTTGATCGTCGAGGCGGCGCTCGCTTCGGCGGCGGGTGTGGTGGCGCGGGATGGGACCTTCGGCGGATCGCCGCCGCCCGGAGCTGAGTCGGCGGGCCGGGAGATCTGGGTCGTGGCGGGCATCGGCACCCTCGTACCCGTCGAGATCTTCGCCGCCGCGACCGGCGACGGACCCGGCGGGGCGGACGACGACGAGACCGGACGCGCAGCGTCCCCAGGTTCGTTCGCGACGGGCCTTCGAGGAGCGGTCGACGTGATGGCGATCGACACCATCGACCGGGTGATCCGGCCCACGGCCAGTGGCGGTGTCGAGCTTCTGCGTACCGGACCGGACG
>DASSYG010000106.1:0-2640 GCA_035703405.1 Acidimicrobiales bacterium
CTGGGTGGCGCTGCTGGATGCCCTCGCCTACTCGCCGATCCGCCAGCGCGTCGCACCGAGCGGGATCCCCGCCGAACCGTCCGACGAACTCAAGGCGAAGGTCGCGAAGCTGCACTCGCGGCTTCCCAACATCGCGTCGGCGTTCGGCGTCACCGCGGGCCCCTCGACACCGGCGAAGTAGCCCCGCTCCCTTCGAGGCTCTCTCGGCCCGTTCACCGGGCACGCGTTAGGGTCTTGGGCCATGATCGACTACGAACTCGACGACCACATCGCGACCATCACGATCAATCGGCCTGATGCCCGCAATGCGGTCAATGGTGCCGTTGCGACCGGGATCGAAGAGGCCATCGACACGCTCGAGAACGATGATGACGCCTGGGTCGGGATCCTGACCGGAGCGCGCACGGCGAAGGGTCACATCTTCTGTGCCGGTGCGGATCTCAAGGAGATCGCCGTGAACCCGGGTGCGATGATGACCGAGCGAGGCGGGTTCGCCGGGATCGTGCAGCGGGAGCGTGCCAAACCGATCATCGCCGCGGTCGACGGTCCGGCACTCGCCGGGGGCACCGAGATCGTGTTGTCGTGTGACCTCGTCGTCGCGTCGGACACCGCCACCTTCGGCATCCCCGAGGTCAAGCGGAACCTCGTCGCCGGCGCCGGCGGACTCTTCCGACTCCCCCGCAAGCTTCCCCGCAACATCGCCATGGAGTGCGCCCTGACGGGTGATCCGATCGATGCCGCACGTGCACACGCCTACGGGCTCGTGAACCACCTGTGCTCCGAAGGCGAAGCACTCGCCACTGCCCGTGAGCTCGCCGCACGGATCACCAGGTCCGCCCCCCTGGCGGTGCGGGAATCGCGTCGCATCATGCTGGCGTCGACCGACGAGCCCGACGAGGTGGGATGGAAGCTCTCGGGCGAGGGCATGATGAAGATGTTCGGTACCGAGGACTTCTCCGAGGGCATCACGGCGTTCGCCGAGAAGCGTGACCCGGTGTGGAAAGGCCGCTGATCAGCGGACCCGACACCGACCTGGTCAGCCCTGGTCGTCTCGATGCAGCCGACGTGACAC
This sequence comes from Acidimicrobiales bacterium, assembly GCA_035703405.1. GTDB lineage: Bacteria > Actinomycetota > Acidimicrobiia > Acidimicrobiales > Iamiaceae > JAFDWI01. The sequence continues at coordinate 1,073 of DASSYG010000106.1, forward strand.
GCTGATCGCACGCGCCACCAGACCGTGGGACTCGAAGAAGTTCTTCGTGTCGCGGTCCCCCGGCAACGCCAACGCATCGACCTCGCCACAGTCGAGCTCATTGGCCCAGTCGATCAGCTCCTCCATCAGCGCTTCGCCGACACCGATGCCCCGCGCCTGGGGCGTCACCCACAGTTCGACGACCTCGGCGACCCGCCCCGACCCGTCGGTGTCGAGGGCGCGCGCGAGCAGATAGCCGGCTCCCATCCCGTCGAGGGTCCCCAGGAGAACGCAGGAGTCGGCTGCGCCGGCCAAGGCCGCTGCCAGCACCGGCTCGGTGACGCTCGCGGGACGGTCTCGGCCCCACAGTGCCGCGCCACCTCGCACCTCGCGCGTCGCTGCCCGGGCCTCGACTCGGAGCGCATCGATGTCAGCGCGGTCGGTCGGCGTCCCCCGGCGGGCCGCTTCGTTCGGACACCCCCGGTTCACGGCGCTCAGCTCTGGAGTTGCGCGACTCGACCCAAGATCGTCTTCCGGCCACGATTGGCGAACTCGTAGCGCCGCACGGCTTCGAGCTCGTCGGGTTCGAGTGCCACCAGACGAGGCACCACCTGGGACGCCGCCAGACTGTCGTAGTCCACGATCGCCAGCTCCTCGGCGTCCGGGGCGTCCCCGACCGGGGACTCGAACGGGTCCCGCGCCACGACGACCGGGGCCTCGGGTCGCTGGGCAGTGCTCGACGCCTCGGGGTGCACGTCGGGCGTCGCGGGAGGCACCAGGCCGAAACGGACCAGGAGTCCATTGGTCTGGGCGACCACGTCGCCGAGATGACCGGCCATCTTGTCCGAACCCACCTTGGTCGCCATCCTTCCCATGAGCCGGGCATTCGCCACCTGGATGCGTCCCTGTTCGGCCAGTTCGGGGATCACCTGGGATGCTCCGGCGATCAGACCGATCGGGGCATACAGCAGATCCTCGACTTTCCGACGCACGGCGCTTCCTCTCTCGGTCTCAGACACAATCGGCGCACAACATGTGGTCCGGGTCGGCCAACTGACTCGGGTGCTTCACGAGGAAACACGATTGGCACACGAACTCCTCTGGGCGCTTGGGCTGCACCCGGTTCGCCTTGTTCGTCCGGTCCTCGACGTCGAGGGCGACGGCTCCTTCGTCCTCCTCGTCTTCCTCCTCACCTGCATCGGCTGTCGCAAGGCGCGCCTGGAGGATCTCGCCGAGGTCCTCTTCGACGTCGTCGTCGTCGAGTTCCTCTTCGTCGTCGTCATCGTCACGGGCATGACGCTTCTTGGCGGCGGGGCGGGCTTCGGGTACTTCTTCCTTCTCCACCTCGTCCTCGACCACCGCATCGGCATCGGTGTCCGGGTCGACGGCAGGATCAACAACCTCCGCATCCTCTTCGTCGAACGCGTCGTCTTCGCTGAAGTCTTCGTCGATCTCTTCGTCGAGTTCGTCGTCTTCTGGAATAACGTCGGCCATTGATTCCTCGGCTGGGGTCGTGTCACGGATTGGCGAGAGCGGAAGAACCGCGGGCGCGGATCATACGCGCCCGGGTACCGAAAACCGACATTTGG
>DASSYG010000134.1:0-20073 GCA_035703405.1 Acidimicrobiales bacterium
GGCCCAGTCGACCGAGATCCGGGATCTGGTGTCGGGCTATGTGGCCGGCGCGAATGCGTGGCTCGCCGAGGCCCGGGCAACGGACCAGGTGCCTGAGTGGTGTGCCGACGCTGCCTGGCTCGAGCCACTCGCAGAACTCGACCTGTACCGGATGCTCGTCGACACCGCGCTGATGGCGAGTGGTCGCAACCTGGTCGGGCTGATCGGTCGGGCCGAGGCGCCCGGACCGGACGGCCCGGCCGCCCCCGCCCCGATGAGCGCGCTCGGTTCCGCGAACGCGGCCAGCAATGGCTGGGCATTCGGCCGGGACGCCACCGCGGGGGGAGGTGGACTCGTCGTGGCGAATCCGCACTTTCCCTGGTATGGCGAGGCGCGGTTCTGGGAGTGCCACCTCACCATCCCCGGGGAACTCGACGTCTATGGGGTGAGCCTGATCGGGATTCCCGGGGTGCAGATCGGGTTCAACGAAACGCTCGGGTGGACCCACACGTTCTCCCGGGGAAACCGCTTCACGCTGTACCGGCTCGATCTCGCCGCCGACGATCCGACCCGGTACCGCTTCGGCGACGAAGAGCGCACGATGACCGCACACGATCACACGGTGACGGTGGGGGAGCCCGGTGGTGCCACGACCGTGAAACGGACGTTGTGGAACTCGCATCACGGACCGATGGTGAACCTGCCCCTGCTGGGCTGGGGCAACGAGACCGGGTTCACCTACCGGGACGCGAACCTCGACAACACCGGGATCCTGGAGCTCTTCCTCGGCATGGACCGCGCCCGGAACCTCGACGAACTCGAGGCGGTGCTCGCGGCCACCAAGGCGATGCCCTGGCTCAACACGCTGGCCGCGGACACCTCGGGACAGGTGTACTACTCCGACGTGTCGGCCACGCCGAACCTGACCGACGGCGCCCAGCAGCGGTACGTGGAACGTCTGGCGACCGATCCGATCGCGGCACTGTTGGCCGAGAACCGGGTCGCGTTGCTCGACGGCTCGGACCCCGACGACGAGTGGGTCGAGGCGCCCGGCGCCCGCAGCCCCGGGCTGGTCCCGCACGACCGGCTCCCGTCGATGCGCCGCACCGACGTGGTCCTCAACTGCAACGACTCGCACTGGCTGAGCCACCCCGACGAACTGCTCGAGGGGTATTCGGTCATGCACGGTCTCGAACGTACGCCGCGCAGTCTGCGGACGCGCCAGAACCTGATCCAGACCCAGGAGCTCGCCGCGACGCACGCGGTCACCGCCGAATCCGCACTCGACGTGGTGATCGAGGGTGCGACTTTGACCGCGTTGCTGTTGCGCGACGAAGTGGTGGCGCGCCTGCGGGAGGCCGGTGCGCACGCCGAGGCCGCTGACGTGCTGGAGGCCTGGGACGGCACGGTCGGCGTACGGGCACAGGGTGCGGTGTTGTGGCGCGAGTTCCTCGCGGCCTTCACCCCGGCGCAACTCCTCGACGCTGGGCCGTTGTTCGCCCACGGATTCGATCCGGACAACCCGGTGGTCACGCCGCACGGACTGAACCCCGACTTCGCCGGCGACGACCCGGTGATCGCCGCGATGGCCGCGGCGCTCTCGGTGCTGGATGCCGCCGGGGTGGCGCCCGATGCGCCGCTCGGGTCGGTCCAGTGGGCTGGATCCGAACGGATCGGCGTGCCCGGCGGCTGTGAGGTCGAGGGGGTCGCGAACGTGCTGGGCGCGCTCGGGGCACTGGCGAGCCAGTCGTTGGCTCCGGTGCCCGACGGTCCCGAACCGTTCGGAGCGCGCGGTACCCAGACCGGGATCGGACAGGGCGGCTATCAGGTCACCTACGGCACGAGCGCGCTGTTGGCGGTCGAGTTGACCCCGGATGGTCCACGGGGTATCGGGTTGCTCGCGTACGGCCAGTCCGAGGACTTCGCCTCGGTCGGTGCCGCGGAGGGGGCCCGTGCCCTTGCCGAAGGGAGATTCCGGCCGCTTCTCTTCACCGAGGCGGCGATCGAGGCCGACCCGGAGTTGAGTCGTCGGACGCTCCGCCGGTAGATTATCCGAAATGGCCGTCCCCAAGAAGAAGACCTCGAAGTCGAAGACCCGGAGTCGCCGGGCCTCCGCGTGGCGGCTCGACGTGCCCGCCCGCAGCGTGTGCCCGCGGTGCGGCTCGGCCAAGACCCCGCATGTCGTGTGCGGGAACTGTGGCTGGTACGGCGGACGCCAGGCCGTTGACGTCGGCTGATCCAACGCTGCCGATCGCGTTGGACGCGATGGGCGGAGACAACGCACCGGAAGCGATCGTCGAAGGTGCCCGACGTGCCGCGGACGAACTCGGATTGCACGTGCTCCTCGTGGGGCGTCGAGCAGAGTTGGGCGACGTGGGCGACCTCGAGGTGCTCGAAGCGTCCGAGGTGATCGCCATGGATGCCGACGCCGGTTCGAGTGTGAGGACCATGAAGGACTCATCTCTGGTACGTGCGGCCGAGGCGGTGCGCGACGGTCGCGCGAGTGCCATGGTGTCGGCCGGCAACACCGGCGCGACGATGGCGAGCGCACTGCTGCGGATGGGGCGGTTGTCGAAGGTCGCCAGACCGGCGATCGCCACGCCGATCCCGGTGCCCGATGCGGCGACACCGACGGTGCTGCTCGACGCGGGGGCGAATGCGGAGTGCAAACCCGAGTGGCTCGTGCAGTTCGCCCAGATGGGCGCCGTGTTCGCCCGACGTCGCTACGGCGTCGCCGCGCCCCGGGTGGGGCTGTTGTCGATCGGCGAGGAGCCCACCAAGGGCACGCCGCTGGTCAAGGAGACCCACGAGTTGCTCCGGTCCGCTGCTCTCGGCAGCGCGACGTTCGTCGGCAACGTCGAAGGGCGTGATCTGATGGGCGGCGAGGTCGACGTGGTGGTGACCGACGGGTTCACCGGCAACGTCGCACTCAAGACCCTCGAGGGCGGCATGAAGTCGCTCATCGCAGCGATCCTGGCGGCATTCGCCACCGACGACACCACGCGGGCGGCAGCCGATACTCTGATGCCGGCGTTGCTGCCGCTGTACAGCACGCTCGATCCCGACGCCACCGGTGGCGCCATGTTGCTCGGAGTGAAGGGGGTCTGTGTGATCTCCCACGGGTCGTCGTCTGCGACCGCGGTCCTCAATGCGTTGGCGGTTGCACAGCGATCGGTCAGCGATCGACTCGTCGAAGCGGTGGGTGCTTCGGTGCTGCCCGACTGAGCCGATTCACAAGCGCACAAGCTACGGGTCCGCTATGCTGATCCGAGGAGGCAACTTCATGTCGACAGACATCACCGAGAACGACACCACCGAGACGATGACCCGCGACGAGATCCTCGAACTCGTCCGCGACCGGCTTGCCGACATCCTGGAGATCGATGGGGCCTCGATCGCCGAAGGCGACTCGTTCGCCGACGATCTCGACGCGGATTCGCTCGCCCTGATCGAACTCGTCGAGGCGATCGAGGAAGAGGTCGCGGAGCGCGCCGAAGGGTTCCGTATCGACGACGACGACCTGGAAGACCTCAAGACCGTACGCGACGCCGTCGACTACGTCCACACCAATCTGGGGTCCTGATCACCACCGGCACTTCCGCGGCATTGTGTGATCGACTCGGCTGGGACTTCGGGGATCCCCGCCTGCTCGAACGCGCACTCACCCACCGGTCCTGGTGCGCTGAGCACCCGGGTTCGCAGTCGAACGAACGCCTCGAATTTCTCGGTGACGCGGTGCTGGGCATGGCGATCACCGACGAACTCATCCACCGGCATCCCGAGCGCAGCGAAGGCTGGCTCTCGCGTGCGCGGTCGGATCTGGTGCGGGCCGGCACGCTGTACGCCGTCGCGGTCGAGTTGGGGCTCGGCGCGTTCATCCGCCTCGGCAAGGGCGAGGAGCTCACCGGAGGCCGGGAGAAGCCGTCGATACTCGCCGACGCCGTCGAAGCCCTCATCGGGGCGGTCCATCTCGACGGTGGATTCGACGCTGCCAACGCCGTCATCGCCAGACAGTTCGGCCGGCGACTCGATGAGCAGGCCGTGCTCGACGAGGCCGAGGACATCCCTGCCCCGGCGGACTTCAAGTCCCGTCTGCAGGAGTTGTGTGCCCGGGGAGGTGGCCCGATTCCCGTCTACACCTGGAACGAGTCCGGACCCGAGCACGACAAGACCTTCTCGGTCGAGGTGCTCCTTGACGGATCGCCGTTCGCCGTTGGTTCGGGCCGGTCCAAGAAGCAGGCCGAGCAAGACGCTGCTGCCCACGCGCTCGCCGTCCTGGACGGACGCGCGGCCGACGACATCCCTTCTCATTTCCCTTCCCACGAGGTGCCAAGTGGCTGAACTTCCCGAGATCGAAACCCTCCGCCATGACCTCGAACGTGAGATTGCGGGAAAGAAGATCAAGACCGTCGATTTCGCTGGGATGAAGAGTCTGACGCGGCACAACAACCGCAAACAGGTCACCAGCAAGCTCGAAGGCGCCAAGGTCTCCACCGTGCGACGCCGCGGCACACTGATCACGTTCAAGCTCGACAACGGTCACCTCTTCGTCGTGGATCTGGCCAAGGGAGGTCATGTCCGCAAAGCCGGGCCCAAGGATCCTGCCGAGCCGAACACCCAGGCCACGTTCACCTTCACCCAAGGCGCCCAGGTGCGGATCATCGACTCGGGCGACGGCGACCTGCAGATGTCGGTCACCGAGGCGGACGCAATCGAAGACCAGTACCCCGAACTGCGAGACGAGGGCATCGACCCCGTGGCGACGCCGATGAGCTGGGTCGTGTTCGCGGGTCTGCTGCGCAACAACGACGTGAAGTTGAAGCTGTTGTTGACCGACTCCACGAAGCTGGTCGGCATCGGACCGCTGTACTCCGACGAGATCCTCTGGGACGCCGGACTGAAGGCCGACCGCATCGCCAGTCGGCTGTCCTCGCAGGAGGAACGGCGCCTGCACCGCTCGATCGTCGAGATCATGCACAATGCGATCAAGCACCGTGGCACGTCGATCGGCGACGACCCCTTCGTCGACCTCGCTGGAGAATCGGGCGGCTATGGCGAGTTGCTCGACGTCTACGAACGATCGGGCCTGGCCTGCCGACGCTGCCGGGGAGTGGTCGGCAAGCGTCGCGTGTCGAATCGCCCGACGTTCGCCTGCCCGGACTGTCAGGTCTGATCAGCGTCCCGTGTTCCTCAAGACGCTCACCCTGAAGGGATTCAAGTCCTTCGCTGAGTCCACGACGCTCAAGATGGAGCCGGGCGTCACGGTCGTGGTGGGTCCCAACGGCAGCGGCAAGTCGAACATCGTCGATGCGATCGGCTGGGTGCTGGGTGCGCAGGCCCCATCGACGGTGCGCTCGTCGAAGATGGACGACGTCATCTTCGCCGGGACCGCGAAGAAAGCGGCACTGGGGCGGGCCGAGGTCGCCCTGACGATCGACAACTCCTCGGGACTTCTTCCCATCGAGTTCACCGAGGTGACGATCACCCGCACGCTGTTCCGCAGCGGCGATTCGGAGTACGCGATCAACGGTGTCCCGTGTCGGCTCCTCGATGTCCAGGAACTGTTGAGTGACACCGGCATGGGTCGCCAGCGGCACATCATCATCTCCCAAGGCCAGATCGATGCGGTGCTCAACGCCCGACCCGAGGAACGGCGTCTCGTCGTCGAAGAGGCCGCCGGGGTGCTCAAGTTCCGGCGTCGTAAGGAGAAGGCCGAGCGTCGCCTCACCGCGACCGAGGCGAACCTGACTCGCCTCGAGGACCTGCGCAGAGAGGTGGCGCGGGAACTCCGGCCGCTGGAGCGACAGGCCGACGCCGCACGACGACACCAGGGACTCGCAGATGAACTCCGGGCACTGCGGATCCACCTTTCGGGCCGTGACCTGCGCCGTCTCCGGACCCAGCTCGCGACGACGGCGACCCGATCGGCCGAAGCGAGTCGACGCGAAACCGAACTCCTCGCCGCGCTCGCCCGTCTCGACGCCGAATTGCTGGCCGCGGAGTCGGTCTTGCTCGCGGCGGGCGGTCAGGATCTTGCCGACGCGCTCGGACGTTGTGACTCGCTCCGGGAGAAGGCACGAGGGCAGCGTGCGCTGGTGGCCGAACGCCGCCGTCGTCTCGAGGGTGACGTGGTGAACGAGATGGACTCCGAGGTGATCGTCACCCTGGAAGCCGAAGCGGCACAGGTCGCCGACGAGATCACGGCGATCGAGTCCGAGCGATCGGCGCTCGGACGTGGTCGCAGCGAGATCGACGATGCGGTCGGTGATCTCGAGGCGGCCCGTGTCCGATTCGCCGAACAATGGGACGATTCGGAAGGACCGTCGGCCTCGCGGGCCGCTGAGGTGCGCGGTGAGTTGGCGGCGCTGCAGGCGGCACAGGTGCGGGGCGCCGAAGAGCTCGAACGAGTTCTCGAGCGACTCGCTACCGCGCGGACGCGTGTCAGCCGCCTCGACGGCGAGGGAACCCAGCTCACCGAACGGGCACAGCGGCTCGACGACGAACTGCCCGTGCTGACCCGGAAGCTCGAGGAGTCGACCGCACGGGTCACCCGGGATGTCGCCGCGGCCGACGCCGCGACGCAGGCGAGCCGAGACGCAGAAGCCTCCCTGGCTGCCTGGACCGCACGCGCCGAGACGATCGAATCCGCACTGGACGGTGCTCGTGCCCGCGCCGGGGTCGAACACCTCGCAGCGTTGCAAGGTGTGGTCGGCACTCTGCTGGACGTCGTCGAGATCGACGACGGATTCCAGGCAGCGTTCGAGGCGGCAGCCGGTGAGGCGATCGCCGCAGTGGTCGTCCGCGGTGTGTCCGCAGCACGTCGAGCGCTCCGGATGTTGCTCGACGGGCAGCTGGACGGGTCGGTCCTCGCCCTCGAGGTGGGCGGCGGGGGCGTCGAACCGGCTGCGGCGGCTCCGGGCACCGAACGCCTCCGCGGCCGGGTGCGCGGCCTGCAACCGGGAGTGGACGCGCTCCTGGACGTCCTGGTCGGCAACGTCCTCGTCGCGACCACCTGGACCGGCGCGGTCGAGGCCGTGGTCGCTCGTCCCGGCTCACTGGTCGTCACCACCGAAGGTGGCCGATTCGCACCGACGGGTTGGCGGGTCGCGACCGACAGCACTGGAGCGACCGGCGCCGCGCTGGAGCGGGCGCGTGACGAAGCAGCCCGTGCGGTCCGACTCGCCGAAGCGGCCCGCACGGCCGCCAGCGAGCAGGCCTCGAAGAGTGAATCGGCCCGTGACAATGCCCGCAATGCGCAGCGAGCCGTGGACGAAGCCTCCACCGAACTCACGTCGTTGCAGGCGAGGATCGGACGTGCCGGAGGCGATCACGACGAGGCGCGGCGCGCGGTCGACTCTCTGCACGACGACGAAGCGCAGCTTCGCGCGACGCTCGCCCAGGACGCGGCCCGCGTCGCATCGCTCGAAGCCATGCTTCCCGAGATCGAGGCCGAGGAGGCCCGCCTCGCCGAGGAGTCCCGGCGTCGTGGTGAGGCGCACGCCGAGATCGAAGCTCGGGCCGTCGACGTGGCGACGCGCCGCTCCAACCTCGATGCCCGTGTGAACCACCTCGACGAACGGTTGGAGGCGCTCCGGCGACGAGCCGCGGAGATCGAGGATCGGCTCGCCCGCGACGACGAGCGTCGGAGGAACGCCGAACAGCGACGCGGTGAACGGGTGCGCGCCTTCGGTGTGCTGGTGCGGATCGACGCCGTGATCACCGCGAGTCTCGATGAACTGGACTTGGCGGCGGAAGAACTCCGGCGCCGACGCCGACTGCAGACCGACAAGGTGCGCGCCGAGACCGAACTCCTGGAACGCCTGCGGGCGCGGCGGAGCCGCACCGAGACCGAACTCACCGAGTGCCGGAACACCAAGGAGACCGTGGCGCTCGAAGCGACCGAAGCGCGGGTCCGGGCCGAACAGGTGGTCGAAGCGTTACGGGTCGAACTCGACGCGGACCCCGAAGCGGCGTTGTCGGCTCCGTGTCCGGAGCTCGCCGAGAACGTGACCCCGATCGCGCGGGTTCGTGAGCTCGAGCGGGAACTGCGTCGCATGGGCACGATCAACCCGCTGGCCGTGGCCGAGTTCGAAGAGAAGACCGAACGTCACGAGTTCCTCGCTGGCCAACTCGAGGACGTGCGTGGGTCGCGGCGTGAACTCGACAAGGTGATCAGAGAGGTCGACGCGCAGATCGCGGGGACCTTCACGGCCGCCTTCGCCGACGTGCGCGAGAACTTCATCGAACTGTTCCAGACCCTGTTTCCCGGTGGCGCCGGGGATCTGACACTGACCGATCCCGAGCATCCCCTCGACACCGGCGTGGAGATCGCGGCCCGGCCATCGGGAAAGAACGTTCGGACCCTGTCGCTGCTCTCGGGTGGGGAGCGTTCGCTCGTCGCACTGGCGTTCCTGTTCGCCGTGTTCCGATCCCGATCATCACCGTTCTATGTGATGGACGAGGTCGAGGCCGCGCTCGACGATGTCAACCTGCACCGCTTTCTCGATCTCGTTGCCGAGTTCCGGTCGACCGCGCAGCTGATCATCGTGTCGCATCAGAAGCGAACGATGGAGGCCGCCGATGCGCTGTTCGGGGTGACGATGCAGCCTGGTGGGGCGTCGAAGGTCGTCTCCGAACGCGCCCGATCGATACCATGAGGCCGACATGTTGACGAGCGGGCATCGACGGGTCGCACTCATGTTCGTGGCAGCGGGGTTCGTGCTCGCCGCCTGTGGCGGCGGGGGCGGTGGAGACGAGCAGGGAAGTGCAACGGCCCCCGACGACACCACGACGGTGCGTCGCATCGGCAACCTCGCGGTGCAGACGCTGCATTCCCCCGACGGCCAGGGATACCGCTACAGCGAGCGGGCCGACACGATCACGGTCACGGCGCCCGAGTCGAACGATCCGGTGACCCTCGATCGATTTCTGGACACGGGCACCGGCGTGATCGGACAGGCATTCTGGCCGAACGGGCAACCCGAACGGACCGACCAGCAGGTTTGTGTCGAGTTGGACTCGGTCATGGACGGGTCGACAAAGGACTCGGCGACCGCGCTTGCGCAAGGACGCACCGCGCTCCACCTGCCTGGTGTCGCGCTACGCGTTCGCCCCGGCTCCGGCGGCAGGGTCACCTATGGGATCGCCATCACCCAGACCGTCCACCGAGGCCAGGTCTGGCTGTTCGACGTCGTGTTCCTGCGGAGTGACCTCGCGGACACCAGAGCCGCGGCGGTGACGTCGTACATCGGGTTGCTCGATTTCGGCGACGCGGTGGGGCGGGTGTCCGGCATCGTCGGCGCCGACCTGACGAACCTCGAGACGATCCTCCAGCCGCCACCGTGGAACCTGTGCGCCAGTGCCGTGGGCACGACGTTGTCGGTGATGGTGTGGCCTGATTCCGCAGAGAAGCCATCGTGGAGCGATTCCGACGCTGTACAGGAAGTAAAGCTGAGTCGCAACCTCGTCTACGCGGGGTACGCCGGGGGGTATGTGCAGGGACTCTCCCCGGGGTATTCCTCGAAGTTCGTCGGGCTGTCGGTGACGTCGCCGTACTAGAGCATCCGGTCCTGCCAGCGCAGACTGGCGCCGGCGGCGAGCAGCGCCAGTCCGAATGCGCCCATGACGAACCAGGTGTCGATGTCGACGTTTCGGGTGCGGTAGCCGACCGACGTGCCGATCTTGGTGTACACCTCGCGGATCTCGGCTTCGCTCGCGGCTGTGTAGGCACGTCCGCCTGAATCGCCGGCGATCTTCGCCAGGGCGGAGCGGTCGACGTCGACCGGGATCTCGCCCGCGTAGCCAGGGATCGTCACGGTTCCGTGGTCGGTGCCGAATGCGATCGTGTCGATGGGCACCTGTGCTTCCCGAGCGGCCGTCACCGCTTGGGAATTGGACCGGCCGCTCTGGGTCGCGCCGTCGGAGAGCAACACGATCCTGGCCGGCACCGGTGACTTGTCGGGCGCAGGGGGCACCGTGGCGATCGCGGACAGTGACGCGAAGATGCCCTCGCCGATGGCCGTGCTCTCACCCATCTGGAGCCCTTCGACGGCCCGTTTGGCGACCTCACGGTCCCGGGAGGGTTCGACCAGGACCGACGCCGCGCCGTGGAAGGAGACGATGCCGACATTGAAACGTTCGGGGACGCTCGACAAGAAGGCCTGTGCGGCGGCCTTGGCGGCCTCGATCCGGCTCGGCGCCACATCGGTGGCCGCCATCGACAACGACGTGTCGATCGCGAGGATCACGGTCCCGCGATTGGTCGGCACTTTGCGTTTCGTCTGGGGTTGCGCGAGTGCAGCCACCATCGCGACGAGCGCGAGCGCGAAGAAGGCCGCGCCGATATGGCGCTTCCAGTCGTGGCCCTTGGGGACGACCGTGGCCAACAGGTCGAGGTTCGTGAACTTGGCAGCGACCTTCGGCCGATCGAATTGGATCGCCACGTACACGGCGATCAACGCCGCGACGACCAGCACCAGCCACCAGCGGTTCGGAGCGCCCCAACTCAGCGCGAACGTAACGGCGGTCACCGCGCGACCCTCACGGCGGCCGGCCCGACCAGACGACGACGCCGCAACGCGACGTAGCGCACGAGATCCTTCACCCAGTCACGATCGGTGCGAAGTTGCAGGTGTTCCACTCCGGCTCCTCGAAGCGTCGCGGCCATCTCGGCCCGCTGTGCCTCGGCAGCCGCGCGGTAACGCGCCCGGAGTGTTGTCGACGAGGTGTCGACTCGAATGCTGCGCCCAGTCTCGGGGTCGTACAGGGCGACCGCGCCGACGTCGGGAAGATCCAGTTCCCGTGGGTCGACGATCTCGATGGCGAGTACCTCGTGGCGAGTGGCCAGAAGTCGGAGCGGTCGCTTCCAATCGGCATCGGAGAGGAAGTCCGAGATCACCACGACCAGGCCACGCCGGTGCAGCATCGGAGCGAGTCGTTCGAGACTTCGGGCGAGGTCGACGGTTCCTTCGGTCGGCGGAGCGGCGGCCGCGATCAGACGCAGGATCTGCATGAGATGCCCACGACCGCCACGGGCCGGAATCACCCGGTCCGAGCCAGGGTCGACGAACAGGGCGCCGATTCGGTTGCCGGTGTGTGCGGTGAGAAAGCCGATGGCGCCGGTGGCGGCGAGGGCGAGGTCGGCCTTGGTGCACTGGGCCGTGCCGAAGTTCAGACTCCCGGAACGGTCCAGTACGACCCACGTCTCGAGCTCACGGTCGGCAATTGTGGAGCGCAGATAGGGCGTCTGCATCCGTGCGGTCACGTTCCAGTCGATCCTGCGGACGTCGTCGCCGGCGACGTAGCCGCGGGTCTCGCCCAGCTCGGATCCGTGCCCGGGAACCAAGCCGAGGTGATCGCCGTGGAGGAGGCCGTCGAGGCGGTGGGCGACGGTCAGCTCCAATCGGCGCAGGATCTCGTCGGTCCGGGCGTGTTGGTTCCCTCCGACCGCCGTCACGACGCGTCGTCGCCGGGAACCGGCACGGGAGGCGCCCAAGGTGCCGGCTGTTCCTGTGGCGGAACCATCGCCGGGCGTCCCCCGTCGGCAGGCGTGATCCGCGGTGCGGGCACGGTCGAGAGCACCTTGGCGAGAATCTGATCGACGGTCACCGACTCCGCGAGTGCCTCATAGGAGGGGACGAGCCGATGTCGCAGCACGTCGGGGGCCACGTCGAAGACGTCCTGGGGCAGGACGTACTCGCGGCCGCGCAGCAGCGCCAGTGCCCGCCCGGCAGCCACGAGGCCGAGGCTCGCGCGGGGACTAGCGCCGTAGGTCAGATACGGAGCGATCTCCTCGAGGCGGTAGTCGCCGGGTTGCCGGGTCGCGAAAACCAGATGCACCGCGTAGTCGACCACCGAATGATCCACGTACACCTCGTCGACGGCATCTTGGAGGACGACCAGCCGATCGGCGTCGATGACCTGGGAGGGCGTCGGTGGTCGCACCCCGATCCGGTGCACGATCTCGACCTCTTCGGTCAGGCTCGGGTAGTCGACGATGACCTTCATCAGGAAGCGGTCCCGTTGGGCCTCGGGAAGCTGGTACACGCCTTCGGATTCGATCGGGTTCTGGGTCGCCAACACCAGGAACGGTCGCGGCACCTCGAAGGTCCGACCACCGATCGTGACCTGGTGTTCTGCCATGACCTCCAGCAGCGCGGACTGGACCTTCGCGGGAGCGCGGTTGATCTCGTCGGCCAACACGAAGTTTGCGAACACCGGTCCGAGTTCCACGTCGAAGGTCTCGGTCGATGCCCGGTACACCCGCGTGCCCACCACGTCCGCCGGAAGCAGATCCGGGGTGAACTGGATCCGGTGGAAGGTGCCACCGACCACGGTGGCCAATGTCTCGGCTGCGAGGGTCTTGGCGAGGCCGGGGAGACCCTCGAGCAGACAGTGTCCTCGGGCGAGCAAGCTCACCAGCAGGCGTTCGACGACCCGGTCCTGGCCGACGATCACCTTCTTCACCTCGAACACCACCCGTTCGAGGTCGCGGGCCTCGGGACTGTTCTCGTCACTTGTCATAAGGTGTGCCCAACGCTACTCGCCTCGGAGAAAGCTCGGCTATGCGCTTGTTGGTCGTCGAAGACGAAACGGACCTGGCCGAGGCGCTGGCGAAGGGGCTGCGCCGTGACGGCTACGCGGTCGACGTCGCGCTCGACGGCGCGTCGGCCATCGACCGACTCAGCCTGAACGCATACGACCTGGTGTGTCTCGACCTGAATCTTCCGGACATGGACGGACTGGAATTGTGCCGCAGACTCCGGACCGATCCGATGTTGCGTCCCGCCGAAGACGAGCCGGCCCCTCGGGTGCTCATGTTGACGGCCCGTGGCTCGCTCGATGATCGGGTCGCCGGGCTCGACGAGGGAGCCGACGACTACCTCGCGAAGCCGTTCGCATTCGAGGAGCTCCAGGCCCGGGTGAGGACGCTGCTGCGACGCGACGCATCCCGGCAGGGGGCGGTCCTCGAGGTCGGGGGTCTCGTCATGGACACGGCACGATTCTCGGTCACCCGCGACGGTGAGCCGGTCGATCTGACCGCGAAGGAATTCGCGTTGTTGCGCTATTTCATGAGCCATCCCGACGAGGTCATGTCCCAGGAACGCCTGTTGGAACACGTCTGGGACGAGAACACCGACCCGTTCACCAACACCGTCCGGGTCACCGTCGGCACCCTGCGACGCAAGATCGGCCAGGCCGCCGGCGGTGACGGTGTCACCCAACCGATCGAGACGGTCGTGGGCGCCGGCTACCGACTCCGCGCCGACCGCACGTGAGTGCGGGCGATCCCGCCCCCTCCAGAGGATTGTTGCCCATCGTCGGGTCGATCCGCTTCCGGCTCACCGTCGTCTATTCACTGCTGCTCTTCGGGCTCGCGTCGTTGGTCGTCGCCGGCATCTACGTCGGTGTCGAACAACGGATCGACGACCGTCCGCTGCATCCCGACGACGTGGAGCTCATCTACATCCCCCGCGCGGATGGCACGGCCGATCCGGCGTTGATCCCCAATGCACGGGCGGTGCAACGGTGGGCGAATGCACGTGCTCTGGGGACGTTCCGTGGGATCGCCCTGGCCGTACTACCAGGGCTGTTCGGGGTGAGTCTGATCCTCGGTTGGTTCGTCGCTGGTCGGGTGCTCGCACCGATCGGCCGCATCACCTCGGTGGCACGTGACATCCAGGTCACCGACCTCTCGAGACGGATCGAACTCGACGGCCCGCCCGATGAACTCCGGGAACTCGCCGACACCTTCGACGAGATGCTCGGCCGACTCGACGAGGCCTTCGAAGGCCAGCGACGGTTCATCCACGAGGCGTCTCACGAACTGCGCAATCCGCTGGCGGTCATCCGCGCGAACGTCGACGTGGCCCTGTCCGATCCCGACCCCGACGTCGAGTCGCTGACCGAGACCGTCGAGGTCGTCCAGCGATCGACGGGCAGGATCTCCCGCCTCGTCGACGACCTGCTGGCATACGCGGATCGCGGCGCGCCGGTGCACGAACACGTGTCCGTCGACGTCGCCGGTCTGGCGCGCGCGACCGTGCAGGAGTTTCGTGCTTCGGCCGAGGAGCGCGACCTGCAGCTCGTCGGCGGTGATGTTGCATCGGGCGTCTGGGTGTTGGGCGACGCGGTCGCGTTGCGCCAGGTGCTCGCCAATCTGCTCGCCAATGCGATCCGGCTCGCTCCACAGGGGACCGACATCGTCGTCGGCACGGGACGGTCGGGCGACTGGGTGTGGTTCGCCGTGGATGACGCCGGCCCGGGAATTCCCGAAGAGCATCGAGACCAGGTGTTCAAGCGCTTCTGGCGGGGGTCGCCCCAGCGCGCCCGAGCCGAGGGCAGGAGTGGTCTGGGGCTGACGATCGCCCGCCAGATCGTCGAGGGGCACCGTGGCCAGGTTCGAGTACTCTCTTCTGACCGCGGCGGCTCGACCTTCGTGGTCTGGTTGCCGGCCACCGATGCGTCGGGGCTGGCACCCGAACCCCCTGATGGCCCCCCAGCACCGGATCCGGAGGTCGGTCGATGACCGAAGATTGGTACCGCCACGATCGCTTCGGCACGTTCGTCCACTGGGGCTTGTACTCGCTGGGTGCCCGTGAGGAGTGGATGCAGCACTACGAACGACTCGATGCCGACGCCTACGCGGAGCGGTATTTCACACGCTGGGATCCGGATCTGTACGACCCGGAGCGCTGGGCCGACGCGGCAGCCGACGCCGGGATGCGCTACGTGGTGATCACCGCGAAACATCACGAAGGCTTCTGCCTCTGGGATTCGGCTCTCACCGATTTCAAGGCGCCCAACACGCCGGCGAAACGTGATCTGCTCGGCCCGGCGCTGGAGGCGTTCAGGTCACGGGGAATCCGCACCGGGCTGTACTACTCGTTGATCGACTGGCACCACCCCGACTTCATGGTCGACATGTTCCACCCGCTGCGAAGTGATCCCGACGCGTTGGCCGCGAATGCCGATCGCGACTGGGACACCTACCGTGCCTACCTGCACGGCCAGGTGCGCGAATTGCTGAGCGACTACGGGCGCATCGATCTGTTGTTCGCGGATTTCTCCTACGACGTCGATGTCGACCACGGCCCGGATTCCTTCGACCGGATCCGGGGCAAGAACCGCTTCGACTGGCACAGCGACGAGCTGGTGGCGATGGTGCGGGAGTTGCAACCGGGCATCCTCGTGAACGACCGCATGGGCCTTCCCGACGGGTTCGACATCACCACCCCCGAACAGAGCGTGCCCGCCACTTGGCCCGAGCGGAACGGCGAGCGGGTCCGCTGGGAGGTCTGCGACACCATCGGGCGGGGCTGGGGCTACCACCGCGACGATCCGGGCTACAAGACCGCGGCGCAACTCGTGACCCTGCTGGTCGACGTGGTGTCCAAGGGCGGCAACCTGTTGTTGAACGTCGGCCCCACCGCACGCGGCGAACTCGATCCCACCTCGACGACGCGACTCGTCGAGATCGGCGACTGGATGGCTCGGCACGCCCGCAGCATCTACGGCTGCACCCAGGTGCCCGACGATCTGTTCGAGGTGCTGCCGACCGGGGTACGGGCGACCTGGAATCCCGAGACGCGGCGGGTCTACCTGCACCTGTCCGAATGGCCGCCCCATGCGCTGCGGATCCGCGGCTGGCAGGGGACGGTCGGCTACGCCCAACTGCTCCACGACGCGTCGGAGGTCTTCGTCGACAAGCCGGCATTCGTCGACGGGCCGACCGAAGGCGAGCTGCACCTCACCCTGGGAGTGGCACGTCCCGACGTGCTCCTGCCGGTGATCGAACTGTTCCTGGACTGAATCAGCCGGCGACCGCGGCCAGGGCAGTGCGGATCACCTCGACCGCACTGGCGCGGTCGGCCGTACCCGACAGCAGGTCGCCGAGTGCTGCGGCGCCGGTGTCCTCGAGCAGCGGGAAGCGTGCCAGAGCGGGGTAGGTGATCATCGACTCCGCAATGGTCCGACGGGTCACATCCAGGCGCTCGGCGTCGACGGCGTCGATCGCGTTGATCGCTTCGAGCACGTCGGTGCGGGCCGGAATGCCCCCGAGCGACGCCTCGATGCGATGTGTCTCGGCCGAACACAGTTGCTCGACGAGCGCGACGGCGGCGTCCAGGTCGCCACAGGTCCGCGGGATCGCCCACCCGTGACAACCCGAGTAGGAGACGCGTCGGACCGGACCCGTCGGGTACGGCGCCGCGCGCAGGTGCGGGCCGGCCGGCGACGCCCGCAACAGGGAGGTGGCGCCGGGCCACGCGGCTGCGGCGTCGACGCGGCCGGCAGCCAGGGTGGCGTCGACCTCGTCGTAGTGCCACGAGGTCGCCTCGGGGCAGCGGGCACCGAGTGCAACGATCGTCGCGGCGGCATCGGTGGCCGTGTCCCGGTCGAGCGCGGGGCGGCCTTCCTCGTCGAACAAACGCCCCCCGGCGCCGACGACGAGTTCGTAGAACAGCCCGAACAGGCCCGAGCCGCGCCCCGTGAAGCCGAACGTCGACTCGCCGGAGCACGCGGCTTCCCAGGTGTCGGGCGGCCCGACCGAGCGGTCGGCGCGCCACCACAGCACCCGGACGTCGATGTTGCGTGGCGCGCACAGCAGCTCGCCACGATCCCGGCACAATGCGACGGCGCCAGGAGCGAGTGCGGCGATGGATTCGGGTGCGAGCAGGTCGTCGAGCGGATGCAGCCACTCTGATTGGCTCGGCGCGTACTTGCCGTGGGTCGAGAGCACGTCGATGCGTTCACCGGCTGCGAGCAACTCGGCGACCCGGGCGTTGAGCGTCAGATGGTCCCCTCGGACGACGATCTCGACATCGTCGATGAAGGGCCGGTACACGTCGTCGTACATCGGCCCGCCGACCAACGCGACGCGCAAGCGTCGGCTCACCCGACGACACAAGCGTTGCGCAGGACTCCGATCCCGTCGATCTCGATCTCGACGACGTCGCCGTCACCGAGGAAGATCGGTGGTGTGCGTGCGAAGCCGACACCGGCGGGGGTTCCGGTCGTGATCACGTCGCCGGCACGGAGGGTGAAGAACCTCGACAGGTACGAGATGATGTCGGCGACCCCGTGGATCATCTCGGCGGTGGTCGACTCCTGCAGCGTCGTTCCGTTCACCCGGCACGCGACGGCAAGGGACTGCGGGTCAGGGAGGTCGTCGGGGGTGACCAGCCAGGGACCCAGCGGGCAGAACGTGTCGAAGGACTTCGAACGCAGCCACTGCCCGTCGGAGAACTGAGCGTCGCGGGCCGAGACGTCGTTGCAGCAGGTGTAACCGAGCACGTGACCGAGCGCGTCGCCGACCGCGACGTCGCGGACGTCGGCGGCGATGATCACCGCCAGCTCGGCCTCGTAGTCGACCTGGGTGCTCTGGCTCGGTGACCAGCGGATCACCGCGTCGGGGCCGATCACCGACTGGGGGAGCTTGGGAAACGTGATCGGTGTCGCTGGTTCGTCCATGCCCGATTCCCGTGCGTGGTCGGCGTAGTTCAAGCCGACCGCGATGACCGAGCCGGGGCGCGCGATCGGCGCGAGCAGGCCGACGCGGTCGAGCGCGACCGGTTCGTGTCCCGTGTGGGGGAGCGTCGTCGCATCCGCGAGCAGCACCGCGAACGGTGAGGAGACGTCGACGGCAAGCGGATGGGCCTGATCACCGTCGATGCGGGCGAGTCGTTCGGATCCGTCGAGGTCGATGCGGGCGATCTTCATGGTGGGGTCCTCTTCTCAACGGGCGGAGATGCCGCCGTCGATCAGCCAGTCTGCTCCGGTGACGAACGACGCGGCGTCACTGGCGAGGTAGGCAACGACCTCGGCGACCTCGTCGGGGGTGCCCAGACGGCCGAGCGGTTGGCGGGCGACGAGTGCCGCGCGTGCGGCGGGTGGATCATCGGCGGCGTCCAGCAGACGGCCGACCCAGGGTGAGTCGACGGTGCCCGGCGACACAGAGTTGCAGCGGATGCCCCGGTCTGCGTACTGCACCGCGACCTGTCTGGTGAGCGCGACGACCGCGCCCTTCGAGGCGCTGTACGCGGCACGGTCCATGAGACCGACCGAAGCGGCGACCGAGGCGGTGTTGACGATGGCGCCGTGGCCAGCGGCGAGCATGTGGGGTACCGCGGCGCGCATACCCAGAAAGACGCCACGCGCGTTCACGGCGAAGATCTGGTCCCATTCGGTGAGGGTGCAGTCGACGACGTCGGTGACGCCTCCGATGCCGGCGTTGTTGCAGAGGATGTCGATACGACCGTGGGAGTCGATGCAGCGGTCGATGAGCGCCTGCACCGAGCCCGGGTCGGTGACGTCGACTCGGTGCGGCGTGGCGCCGGCGGGAACCCCGTCGGGTAGCCGGTCGCCGGCGATCACCTGTGCCCCTTGGGCGAGGAGCTTCCGGGTGATCGCGGCGCCGATCCCCGATGCCGCGCCGGTGACGATCGCGACCTCGTCGGTGAATGCGTCGTTGCTCATCGTGACTCGACCTCCTGCCAGATCGCTTCGGGAATGTCGGCGTTCCACGCCTCGAGGGCGGCGGTCACCTCGACGGGGGAGCGGACCCCGACAAGTGTGCTCGCCACCCCGGTGACCCGGCGCGGATGATTCAGCGCGACGGTGTGAAGGTCGCTGCCGTGAGACGCGCACACGGCGGCCAACTCGTCGACCCGGGCGCGCACGGCGGCTCCCGCTTGGCGGTAGTCGGCGTGGGCCGACGGGTCGCCGGCGAGGATGCCGCTCTGGAACACCCCGGCCGCGAGCAGCGTGACGTGCTCGGTCGCGCAGCGTCGGGCGACTGCTTCGCCCGAATCGTCCAGCAGGGTGATCCGGCCGGCGAGCAACACGACCTCGAGCGCGACCCGGTCGAGCAGGTGCTCGACGGTCTGCGGTGAGTTCGTTCCCACGCCGACTGCCCCGATGTCACCGGCCTCTACCCGACCCTGCAGCCACTCGATCGCTCCGAGTGCCTCATCGAGGTGGTCGTCGGGATCGTGGACGAGCACGACGTCGATGAACGTACGCCCCAGACGCTTGCCGCTCCCGGCGAGTTGTTCGGCGACACCGCTCGGGGAGAAGTCGAACACGGACTCGCCCGGCGGTGCCCCGAGGAAGATGTCGTCCTTGCGGCGTTCGGCGGTGGACCGGACGTGGCGCCCCACCTTCGTCGACACGGTGCACGAGTGGTCACGGCCCGCGAGGAACTCGCCGAGGCGCGTCTCGGCCAGGCCCCGGCCGTAGTGGGGCGCCGTGTCGAAGTGGGTGATGCCTCCGTCGGCAGCGGCTTCCAGGGTCGCCCGCGCGGTCGCTTCATCGACCGGAGCGAACAAGCCGCCGAGCGGCGCCGTACCGACCGACAGTGCCCCGAACCTGGCGTCATTGTCCATCGAGGGCAGCGTATCATCAGATGAATCCACTAGGATTGTGCCCTGATGGCGCAATTTGTCACTGGAACTGAGCTGGTCATCCGATGAACTTGAGCGGCGAGTGAGAATCATCGGTTCCTCCACCGCGGACGTCCGCTTTCCCACCTCCGTGACCCTTGCCGGGTCCGACGCCACCAACCATGCTCCCGACTATTCCGCCGCGTACGTCACGCTGCACACCGACGACGGCCCCGACGGGCACGGGCACACCTTCACGATCGGTCGGGGCAACGAGCTGTGCGTGGCGGCCATCGAGGTGCTGGCCGCCGCGCTCGTCGGTGAGGAACTGCAAGATCCCGTCGACGATGTGGCGCGGTTGCCGCGGCTGATCACCTCGGACTCCCAGCTCCGCTGGCTCGGGCCCGAAAAGGGCGTGGTGCACCTGGCGACGGCCGCGCTCGTCAATGCGGTGTGGGACCTCGCGGCACGCCGGAGTGGCAAGCCGCTGTGGAAGTTCCTCGTCGATCTGTCACCGCGCCAGCTCACCGCGGCGGTCGACTGGCGGTATCTCACCGACGTACTCGATCGGGACGAGGCGACCGAGTTGCTCACGAGCCGCCGGGCGGGTCTCGCGGCACGTGAGAGGCACCTGCGGACCCACGGGCATCCCGCGTACACCACCGAACCGGGCTGGCTCGGCTACGACGACGACAAGATGGTGCGTCTGTTGCAC
>DASSYG010000327.1:0-3243 GCA_035703405.1 Acidimicrobiales bacterium
GGCCACTGTTGACCGGGGCCGCGGCAGCGACGGTGAAGACGTTGTTGCAGTCCGGCGTTCACGGCACGCTCGAGGCACGCGTCGCCGACGCCAACCCGATGCGTCAGCTCTGCGCGTTCCTGGCGACACCAGCCATCGACGACTGGGAGGGCCTCGCCCGTGCCCAGGTCGCCGGGTTGGCCCATGCGGCCGACGGTCCAGGTCGCCACGACCGCGACGACGCGGCCGCACTGGTGAACGCCGCGGTCGCAGGCAACCCACTGGCTTCGCCCATCCCGACCGGCACCGCATCCGACGAGCTGTTGGCCTGGTCGTGGACGACGCCGAACGGGCTCGCGCTCACCGCGCTGCTCGACACGCGCGCGAGCATCGGCGGACCCGACGCTGAGCGGTGGTGCGTCATCGGATCGATCGACGACCGCCATCCAGCCATCGACCAGCCCATGCACACCCAGCGGTGGCGGGACTGGCTGCAGTGGACCAACCTGCTGCAGTTCCTGCGCACCGACCGTGAAGCGGTGATCGCCACCGTTTCGATGGCCGATCACTTGGACCCGGCCGACCTCACGATCGTGGGTGCGGCCACGGGAGCAAAGACGGATCCGAACGTCCCGGCTGAAGCAGCGAACGCCGGGTCGCCAGCCGGTCTTTCAGCCGAGGCGCACCAGGCGTTGGATGACCTCGTCGATGACCAGGTGTGCACACTCGTACAAGCCGTGCTCGTCGCCGGAGCACCCGTGCCAGAGGTCGGCTACGAACTCGACGGCATGCCAGTGGAAGCCGCCTGGCCCGATGAGCGGGTCGCCGTGCTGACCGGTAGCGAACCCGACGAGCTACGTGCCGCGCTGGATGCAGCAGGCTGGACGTTCCACGCCGTCGACGACTGGGACACGAACGCACTCGCCACGGCGCTGGGGATCGGTGACTGATGCCCACACTCAGCCTTTCCAATGACGCGCTCGCCGACTATGGCAACCTCCCGACGCAGATCCAGCACAAGGTCCGGGAACTGCTCACCAAGTTCACCGCGCACACCCACGCGGGAATCCACCTCGAGAAGATCCGGGGCGCCAAGGACGCCCGGGTCCGAACGGTGCGGGTCGACCAGAAATACCGGGGCGTCGTCATGGCGCCGGACGCCGGGGACACCTTCGTGCTCCACCGCATCCTCGACCACGACGCCGCCGACATCTGGGTCGCGCACAATCGGTTCGAGATCAACCCCGCGACCGGCGCACTCGAGGTGCAGGACCTCGCCGCGCTCGGAGCCGTCCGCGACGGACTCGCTGGGACCACGCCCGCACCCAGGCCATTGCTGGATAGCGTGCGCGACCGCGACCTCGTCGAGCTCGGCATCCCCGAGGAGGTGTTGCCGCTCGTTGCGGCGATCACCGACACCACCGAACTCGCTGCACTGTGTGCCGTGCTTCCTCAGGGACAGGCCGACGCGTTGGAACTGCTCGAAGCGGGGTTCTCGGTGGAGGAGGTGTGGGCCGACCTCGTCGCCGAGACCGATCCCGGCCCCGTCGACACCGGCGACGTCGTCGCGGCGCTGAATCGGCCGACCTCCCGGGCCCGGTTCTACGTGGCCGAAGGGATGGAGGAGGTGCTCGACGTCCTCAATCAGCCCTTCGCCGCATGGCGGGTCTTCCTGCACCCCAACCAGCGACGCTTCGCCTACCGGGAGACCTACAACGGCCCGGTGCGGATCACCGGCGGGCCCGGCACCGGCAAGACCGTCGTCGCGGTGCACCGTGCCCGAGCACTCGCCGACAGAGCCGCGGGAAGAAGTGAAAAGATCCTTTTCACGACGTTCACCCGCAACCTCGCCGACGCCATCGAAGCCGACCTGGTGGCACTTGCCGGCCCCGATGTGCTCAAGGCAGTGGATGTCATCAACATCGACCGGCTCGCGCTGCGGATGGTGCGCGCCGCCGAACCCATCTCCCCCAGGATCGCGACCGACGCCGAATGTGACCGACGCTTCGAACAGCTCGTGGACGAGACCGGTTCGGCCTATTCCCCGTCATTCCTCTCCCAGGAGTGGCGCCAGGTCGTGCTCGGCCAGGGGATCTCGTCACGTGACGCGTACCTCGCCGCGGCACGCCCCGGGCGGGGAGTACCGCTGAATCGCCGCCAGCGCATCGAGGTGTGGCAGGCGATCGAGGCGTTCACCAATCGTCTCGTCACCGACGGCAAGCGCACCTACCTGCAACTCTCCGACGCCGCAGCCGCCACCCTTGACGGGCGGGCCGTCAAACCGTACCGGCATGTGATCGTCGACGAAGCCCAGGACCTGCACCCCAGCCAGTGGCGTCTGCTGCGTGCCATCGTCCCCGAAACCACAAACGACCTGTTCATCGTCGGCGACGCGCACCAACGCATCTACGACCACGCCGTCACGCTGTCTCGGGTCGGGATCAACATCCGGGGGCGGTCACACCGGCTGCGACTCAACTACCGCACGACCCGCGAGATCCTCCGCTGGTCGCTCGGGTTGTTGCGCGGTGAACCGTTCGACGATCTGGACGGAGCGACCGACTCGCTGGACGGCTACCGGTCACACCTGTACGGACCCGAGCCCACGCTGTGCGATTTCGTCGGTCGGCCCGACGAGCTGCGCGCCCTCGCCGAGCAGGTCACCGAATGGATCGCCTCTGGCGTCGAACCTGCAACGATCGGCATCGCCGCGCGGACCGGGTCGCTGGTTGCCAGTGCGGCCGAATCCCTCGCCGCCCACGGGATTCCCACCGCGACGCTCGCCGGCTCCGACGCGAAAGACCGCACGTCGGTGGCGATCGGGACGATGCACCGCCTCAAGGGCCTGGAGTTCAGTTGCGTCGCGGTGATCGACGTCGACGCCGCGCACGTGCCCCTGCCGGTGGCGGTCACCCCGGCGTCCGAAGACCGGATCGAACACGACCGCACCCTGCGGCGCGAATGCTCGTTGCTGTTCGTCGCCTGCACCCGGGCACGCGACGAGTTGTGGATCGGTTGGGCCGGGAAGGCGAGCCCGTTTCTCGAACCCATGATCCAGAACCAGGAGTCGGGCAAGGACTGACTCGCCGACTCCGGCGGAGGTGCGTTGCTCATGGCACATCGATGCACAGGTCTTCTCGCCCGAGCAGCCCACACGCCACGTTCAGCACGTCGGCGTCGTCTTCCATACCGATCGGGCTCCTCAGGTCGTGGGCGTTGTCGTCGGTGAGGATGAAGTAGTCGATCGCCGCGCGCAGGACCGAA
>DASSYG010000333.1:0-10470 GCA_035703405.1 Acidimicrobiales bacterium
ACGACCGCGCGCCCGCTCAGGAAGTTCTCGACGAGTCGACGCGAACCAGGCACCTGGCCTGGCGGGGATCGGTCGCGATCAGGTCGGTGAGGGCGACTCCGTCGACCTGGGAGGCGAGCCCTTCCAGCATGCCGCGGTGCAGCGAGCACACGATCTGCGGGTTGACCTCGGCGGCCGATGCGAACGGACAGTGTTCGAGCACCAGCTCGGTCCGGTCGCCGACCGTCGTCGTCCGCGGTGCGAACCCCTGCGCGGCCATCGCCACGGTCATCGCCGCGATCGGGTCGGCAGCGTCCGCATCGAGATGCATTCGGCGCCCCGCTGCCCGCCCCACCTCGAGTGCGGAGTCCCCGGTGGTCGCCACCTCCAACAAGAGCAGGCTCAGCCGCTCATAGGGGCCTTCGTCGTTCCATTCGGCCGCCGCCTCGTCGGTGAGACGGTAGAGCAGGCGTGGCCTGCCCGGGCCGCGAGGGGCCTCGGCTACCTCTTCGACGAGTCGGGCCTCGCGCAGCTTCTTCAGGTGCTGACGCACGGTGTTGTGGTTGAGGCCGAATTCGTCGGTCAACTCGGCGACCGTGGCGGGTCGGTCCAGACCGGCGATCAGTCGGTAGATCCCGTAACGGGTCGTATCGCCGAGGGCCTTCGAACGTTCCCGGAACCGCGCGTCCACATCAGACATTCGTTCGTCCTGCTTCGCGCGTCGGGGTTCGGTCACGGCACTCGTCTCGGGTGTTGCTGCATGTTACTCCAGCGACCTAGTATTTCTGCCAGGCAACAGATCAATCAAGGAGAACCGTCCCGGTTCCCCGGCAGTGCACCCTACGGATCAGACAACGAGGTAGCGCGATGAGTACCACCGAGGCAACCGTCCTGGACATCCGCGATGTGCCCCACGACGAACGACATCCCATGATCCACGCCCGTCTGGACGCCCTCGCCGCCGGCGACACGCTCGTGTTGGTCACCGACCACCGCCCGCTGCACCTCTACGAGGAACTCGAGGCCCTGCGCCCTGGCGAATCCGGCTGGGAGGGGGCCGAATTCGACGACGGGGTCTGGCACACCACGTTCACCAAGCGCGCCCGCGTCCTCGACGTGCGCCCGGTCATCGACGACGGCGGCGAGCCCTTCGAGATGATCATGGACGCCGTGGGCGAACTCGTCGACGAGGACCTCGTGATCGTGGCACCCTTCGAACCCACCCCGCTGGAAGGGGTGCTGTCCTCGCAGGGCTTCGGCTTCGACGCACACGAGGTAGAACCGGGCCATTGGCGGACCCGGTTCTCATTGGAAGCCTGACGCGTGGCGGTCTCCGAAGCCTCGGTCACGCGCAAGTCACCGCCATCGGGCGGCCCTCCGGTCTCACCGCTCGCGGTGCCCCCGGCGTGGCTACCCCTGGCGTGGTTGGCGTGCGCCGTTGTCGGTCTCATCGGCTTTGGAACCACCCTTGCGATCACGGCGAACACGATCGTGCACGCACCCGGCGCGCCCACGGCGGTCGCCACCGTACACATCGCCATGCTGGCTTTTCTCTCGACTGCGGTGCTGGGGGCATCGCACCAATTCGGACCGGTGGTCGCTGGGCGACGGCTCCGCTCGGTGACCGCCGGTCTGATCACCCTGGCACTCTGGGTGCCTGCATCGTGGCTGTTGCCCTTCGCGTTCGCGACCCACCGACCCGTGCTGTTGGAGATCGCCGGCGTCCTCGCCTTCTCCGCGGTGTGCCTCGCGGCGTGGAACCTGTCAGGTCCGCTGCTGCGTCGCGGCCGTGGCACGCCGGTACTCGGCTTGCGCATGGCGATCGTGTTCCTCGTGCTCACCGCGGCCTTCGGCGCCACCTACGCCTTCGACTTGCACCATGGGTTCTTCTTGTTGCTGCCGCGCCGGGTGCTCGCCCATGCCCACCTCGGCCTCATCGGCTGGATCGGCCTCGCCTACGTGGCGGTCGCCGAGAAGCTGTGGCCGATGTTCCTGCTCGCCCACCGACCCTCGACCGCGGCGGGTGACTGGGCAGTCCGTCTCGTCGCCGGCGGCGTGCCGGTGGTGGCGATCGGCCTGCTCATCCCTTCGGTGCCACTCACCTCGATCGGCGCCGGCATCGTCGTGGCCGGGTTGACGGCGCACCTCGTGTCGCTCGCGGGGGTCATCCGCCACCGCCGTCGCCGGATGGAACTTCTGCACGCCTATGTATTGACCTCAGCGGTGATGCTGATCGTGGCCGTGTGGGCCGCCGCGATCGCCGGGATGTTCGAGACGTCCACCGCCGTGCGAACCCGGGCGGTGCAGACCGAGATCTTCGCGTTGACGATGTGGCTCGCCCTGGCGATCGTCGGCCACCTGCACAAGATCGTGCCGTTCATCTCCTGGAGCCGGATGCGCAAGGCGGGCCACACCAAGGCCCCCAACGGTCGGCCGCTGCTGTTCGCCCACCTCGTCAACGCTCCGGCCGCCCGCACGGCGTACATCACCGGGGTGATCGCCGCCGTCAGCGGCACGGCCGGTCTGGCCGGCAGCCATGTCTTCCTCGTCGAGATCTGCGGTGTCGCCCTGGCGATCACGGGTCTCGTCGTGCTCGTCAACCTGACCTCGGGCCCGTTGCGCATCATCGCGATCGACAAACGGGCCGCCACCGAATCCGAATCCGAATCCGATTCGGACGCCACCACCGAGACGCCGACTCCGGTCGCCGTGTCCTGAAGCCTGCAAGGAGACTGATCATGGGTGCATCCATCACCGAAGCCGACATGGAACGAGTCGACGCGGCACTCCACGAGGTCTACGACCCCGAGGTCGGCCTCGACATCGTGACCATGGGCCTCATCTACCGGGTCGAAGCCGGCATGGAAAAGGTCATCATCGACATGACGCTCACCACTCCGGGGTGCCCGGTGTCCGACAGCCTGCCCGAAGAGGCCCGTCAAGCAGCGGCTCGAGCACTCGACCCCGGCGGCGACGAGCGTGTGAACCTCGAGATCGTCTGGGATCCACCCTGGAACCCGGAGATGATCGACGACGACGCCCTCGCCGACCTCGGTTACCGTCGGGTCACCGATTGAATCCGTCACCGACCGCAGTCGCCATCGGCACCCGACCGGATCCGACGCTGCATTGATCGTCGCGCTCCTCACCATCCACCTGCTCGCCTTCGCGATCTGGGTCGGCAATCTCGTCGCGCTCCCCATCACGGTGCGGCTGTTGAAACCAATGGCCGACCCGAAGCTCCAGGCCGCGTATTTCCCGAAGATGGGCCGGATGTTCGGCACGGTCGGCACCGTCGCGCTGATCGTCGCGATCCTCACCGGCGCGGTGCTCGCCGGTCGGCCGGGCGACTGGTCGGGGCCGGCTCTGGGTGCGATCATCACCGGGCTGGTCGTGCTCGGTGTCACCACGATCGCGATGGTCCAGGCACGCCGGGTGGGCAAGCTCCGCCGTGCCCTGGCCCACGGCGAAACCTCCGGTGCGGCCGCGGAACGTCACCTGCACGCCCAGGTCCGCCTGACCGACGTCGGCCGCGCCGTGATCATCGTCGGCACCCTCGTCGGTGTCGTGTTCGAAGCCGCGGCGATCGCCGCAGGCTGAGTCGAGACGCGCCGAATCAGGCGAGCGTGAAGCTGTAGCCGCCCACCCCTGTGAACCAGATGTAGGTGTGGGTGGCATCGGCCATGGTGTGGACATCCGCGCTCGTCGTTCCCGTTCCCGGTGAAGCCGAGACGGTCGAGCCGGTTGCATCGGCCGTGACGTACCGGATGACGACAACTCCACCGGCGCCCCTGCTGCCCGAGCCGCCGCGACTACCGCCACCGCCACCCCCACCCGAGTTCGTCGCTGCCCCCGTCCCAGGCTGTCCTTTGCCTCCGCCTCCGGATCCCGCCGCGCCGGTCCCTGACTGTCCGCCGCCACCGCCGCCGCCACCGATCGAGCCAACCGGCCTTCCCAGGCCGACCGCCAAAGCCAAGGGCGAGGGCACCCCGTCGCCGCCGCGCGCTCCGACGTTCGTGACCGTCACGTTGCGGCCCGGTTGCCCCGCGCCGCCGCCACCGGCACCGGCACCGAGACCACTTCCACTCCCGCCGGCATGGCCCTCGGTCGCATCCAGCGTGCCACCACCGGCGCCGATTCCCGCGCCCCCACCGCCGGAACCTCCCGACGAACCGGCATCGCGCCCGGGGACGGTGACACCCCCTCCACCACCGCCGTTTCCGGTGACGGCCGGCACGAACTCGACGACACTGTTCCCACCGTTGGTTCCCTTGGTGCCGCTGGTGCCACCGGCGCCGCCCCCGCCGACGGTCACCGCGTAGGTCGCGGCACCCAGCGTCACCGATCCTTGGCGCACGCCGCCGGCACCACCTCCGGCACCGGAACCGCTGCCACCACCGCCACCGCCCCCTCCGCCGACGACCAGATAGTCGACCGTGAGTTGGGTGATCGGCAGAGTCGTTGTCGTCGTCGACGCCGTCGTCGTGCTGGTGGTCGCTGGAGGAGTGGTTGTCGTGCTGTCGCTCGGCGATGAGGCTGCTGCGACGCCGGGCAGCGCGGTCACCGCGACCGCGGCTGCCGCGGCGGCCCCGCCGAGTTGGATGATCCGACGGCGCGACCAGGCGTTCGTTTCGACCACGCCGAGTTCGACCAGTCCGGCCATCGCCGCCTGCAAGCGATGCGGAACCACGTCGCAGCCAACCTGCGCGAGCGCGAACGCGTCCGCTTGCGCCCCATGCAGGTGAAGCACCTCGACGCCGCCCGGTGTCAATACCAACACGGTGGCATCCAGCACCTCGACACGCACTCCGTCTACAACACGAAAGCTCGTCATCGACTCTCCTCCGGTTTCGCTCCGTCGACTCCGTCGGACGACGAGATTCCCTTGTGCGGCGAAGGTCTAACACACCAATGCACACCGTGTTCGAAAAGGCGCGGCAGCGTGTCCGGCGGCCGTGCGTCGGCGTTTCGGTCGTGACCCGACTAACAGGCTGCGCGGATAGGTCACATCTCCTCCGGCTGTCAGTTGTCAATCTCCAAGCTCGGCTTTGGAGAAAAGACCTCTGTGCTCATTGGTCGGATACGCCTATCGGCGCATCCTCTAAGTGGAGTTTCTCGTACCCGTGGGGGTCTTCTCAGCCGCGCCGGGACCCCCGGGTACGACCCGAGCACCGCCGTTCACCCGCCCAGCTCACTCCTCGGATTTTTCGAAGAGCTCGACGACGCGAAACTACCGATTTGGCAGACGATGGGGATTCCGAGCACCACCGTCGGCACCGGTAGCATCGGGAATCGTGTCTGATTTTCTCGACCTCATCGCACAGCGCGTCGTAGTCTACGACGGAGCCACCGGAACCTGGTTGCAGGAGCAGCAGCTCACCGCCGACGATTTCGGTGGCGACGCCCTGGAAGGGTGTAACGAGTATCTGGGGATCACCCGGCCCGATGTCGTGCGCGCCCTTCACGCCGCGTATTTCGAGGTCGGCGCGGACGTGGTCGAGACGAACACCTTCGGTTCGTTCGCGATTCCGCTGGGTGAGTACGACCTGGCGGACCGTGCGCACGAGATCACGCTCGCGAATACGCGCCTCGCTCGTGAGGTCGCAGACGACTTTTCGACCGCGGACCGCAGGCGGTTCATCGCCGGGTCGATGGGGCCGGGAACGAAGTTCGCTTCGCTCGGCCAGATTCCGTTCGCCAACCTCCGGGACGCTTACGAGGTACAGGCCGACGCGTTGATCTCTGGTGGGGTCGACGTGCTGATCATCGAAACCCAGTTCGACCTGCTCGGGTTGAAAGCGGCGATCATCGGCGCTCGCCGTGCGATGGCGACCCAGGGTCGCTCGGTGCCGATCCAGGCCCAGGTCACGATCGAGCTGACCGGCCGCATGTTGCCCGGCACCGAGATCGGCGCGGCGTTGGCCGCGCTCGACCCGCTGGGCATCGACATCATCGGCATCAACTGCGCGACCGGCCCGGTGGAGATGTCCGAACACCTGCGCCACCTGTCCCAGCACAGCCGCATGCCGATCTCGTGTCTGCCCAACGCCGGGCTGCCCAGCGTCGTCGACGGCAAGATGCACTACGACCTGACCGCCGAGGACTTCGTCGCCCACCAGACCCGGTTCATCTCCGAACTCGGCGTGCAGGTGGTCGGCGGCTGCTGTGGCACCACTCCCGAGTTCATCGCCCAACTCGTCGACGCCGTGACCGACCTCGAGCCCGCTGCACGCGAGCCGATCCACGAACCCGGCGTCACGTCGATCTACTCACTCGTGCCCTTCGACCAGGACACCGCGTACCTGGGCATCGGCGAACGCACGAACGCGAACGGCTCCAAGAAGTTCCGTGAGGCGATGCTCGAAGGCGACTGGGACCTCTGCCTGAAGATGGCGACCGACCAGGTCAAGGAGGGTGCGCACGTGCTGGACGTGTGCGTGGACTACGTCGGCCGTGACGGCACCCTCGACATGGAGGAACTCGCGAGCCGGTTCGCCACCCAGGTGAACGCGCCGTTGATGATCGACTCGACCGAGGCGAACGTCGTGGAGACCGCGTTGCAGTGGATCGGCGGTCGGCCGATCCTGAACTCGGTGAACCTCGAGGACGGTGACGCCGAAGGCACCCGCCTCGACCGGTTCCTCACCATGGCCAAGGACTACGGCGCAGCCGTGGTGTGCACCTGCATCGACGAGACCGGCCAGGCCCGCACGCCCGAACACAAGCTCGACGCCGCCCGCCAGATCCACGACCTCGCCGTGAACCGCTACGGCCTGGAACCCTCGGATCTGATCTTCGACCCGCTCGCGCTCACCCTGGCCACCGGCATCGAGGAGTCCCGCTTCGACGGGGCCAACACGATCGAAGGCATCCGTCGCATCAAGGCCGAGCTGCCCGGGGTCCACACCACACTGGGACTGTCGAACATCTCGTTCGGGCTGAACCCCGCCGCGCGGCACGTGCTCAACTCGGTGTTCCTGAATGAGTGCACCCAGGCCGGGCTCGATTCGGCGATCGTGCACTTCTCCAAGATCCTGCCCCTGTCGCGCATCTCTGACGAACAGCGCGACGTGTGTCTCGATCTGATCTATGACCGTCGCGGCACCGACGGCGCTCTCGCCGACGGCGACAAGAACTACGACCCGCTGCAGAAGCTGCTGGCGCTGTTCGAGAACGTCCAAACCACCAAGGTCGTCGCCGAGGACCGCAGCGACTGGCCGGTCGACAAGCGCCTTTCCCAACGGATCATCGACGGTGACCGTGAAGGGCTGGAAGCCGACCTCGACGAAGCACTCGGCCAAGGCATGGGCGCGTTGGCGATCGTCAACGACGTGCTGCTCGCCGGCATGAAGGTCGTCGGTGACCTATTCGGCGCCGGCGAGATGCAGCTTCCTTTCGTGCTGCAGTCAGCGCAGACGATGAAGGCGTCGGTCGCCCACCTCGAGCCGCACATGGAGAAGACCGAGGGCGACACGTCCAAGGGCAAGATCGTGCTCGCCACCGTCAAGGGCGACGTGCACGACATCGGCAAGAACCTTGTCGACATCATCCTCACGAACAACGGTTACGACGTCCACAACCTGGGCATCAAGGTGTCGGTCTCGGACCTGATCGCCAAGGCCGCCGAAGTCGATGCCGATGCGATCGGCATGTCGGGCCTACTGGTGAAATCCACGCTGGTGATGCGCGACAACCTGGTGGAGCTGAACGACCGGAACCTGTCTGACATTCCGGTCGTGCTGGGCGGCGCGGCGTTGACCCGGTCCTATGTCGAGCGGGATCTGCGGGAGATCTACGAGGGTCGACTGTTCTACGGCAAGGACGCGTTCGAAGGGCTCGACGTGATGGACCGCCTCGGCGAGATCCGCCGTGGCGAGACCACCGACGACGATTGGGGCGTGGTTCCCTCGGATTCCAAGGTGCCCTCGCGTCTGCACAATCGGGTCGAGGTCGACGATGCCGACCTGCCGGCGCGCTCCCCCGAGGTCGTGACCGACAATCCGATCTTCACACCACCCTTCGTGGGCGTACGGATGGTCAAGGGCGTGTCGATCGACGACGTCGCGGCCTACCTGAACGAGACATCGCTGTTCCGGCTGCAGTGGCAGTACCTGCCCGAAGGGGCTCGCAAGGCCGCGAAGGCGGCGCGAGCCGGTGGCAACAAGCCGTCCAAGCCCACCGAGTCCGATGCCGATTTCAAGGAGCGGATCCGGCCGATCCTGCGCGAGCAGCTCGACTACGTGCGCACCGAAGACCTGCTGATGCCGGCGTCGCTGTATGGGTACTTCCCCTGCAACGGCGACGGTCGTGACCTGGTGATCTGGACCGACGAGTCCCGCACCACCGAACGCACCCGGTTCAACTTCCCCCGTCAGCCCTCCGATCCGTTCCTGTGCATCGCGGACATGGTCCGTCCGATCGACTCGGGCGAGGTCGACTACGTCGCCTTCCAGATCGTGACGATGGGCCGCCGGGTGTCCGAACGGACCGCCGAGTTGTTCGCGGACAACGAATACACCAAGTACCTGCACCTGCACGGACTCAGCGTGGAGATGGCCGAGGCGATGGCCGAGTACATGCACCACCGGATCCGCACCGAGTGGGGCTTCGACGGTGAAGACGACGAGTCGCTCGCCGGACTGTTCCGCCAGCGCTACCGCGGTGGACGGTACTCGTGGGGCTACCCCGCGTGCCCGGACCTCGAGGACAACCAGCGTTGTGCAGAGCTGCTGGGTGCCGAGCAACTCGGCATCGAGTGCAACGAGGGCACGGGCTATCAGTTCCACCCCGAGCAGACCACCGCGGCGGTCGTGTTCCACCATCCCCGTGCCAAGTACTTCGTCGCCGGCCGCTGAGGCCTCCCTGCCCCGTCCGAAATTTGTAGCGATTCGCCGCTCTCAGCGGCACGCCGCTACAAATTTCGCTGAGGAGGGGTCGGAGCGGGTCAGACGAACGGGCGGGCGATGAGCCCCACGGCGCCTGCGGCCACGAATGCTGCAGGCACCGTTATCAGCCATGCCAGGCCGATCCGCTGGGCATGCTGCCAGCGGATCCGTCGGTAGCCCTCGGCGGCGCCACACCCCACCAGCGACGCGGTCACCACCTGGGTGGTGCTCACCGGCAGTCCCACGACCGCCGCAGAGGCGACCGCAGCAGTCGACGCGACCTTTGCCGTGGCGACCTGACGGGGGCGCAGGGCCACGATGCCACTGCCGACCGACGACGACAGCCGAACGAGTCCGATCACACTTCCCACCGCGAAGCACGCGGCCAATCCGGCCAGCAGCCACCCGTCGCCGCCGATCGAAGCCGTGCTGCGCTGCGTGGCGAGCGCGAGCAGGGCCACCATCACCTGTGCACCGTTCGCGCCGTAAGCGACGCAAAGCAGAAGGAACGAGCCGAACTGACGACGAGCGACCCACCGCCAGGTCCGCCCCGTGGGGGCCACCCAACGTTGCGCACGGGTCACCGCCCATGCCAGACCGGCGCCGAGCCAAGGCGTCAACGCCGCCGCAAGGAACACAGCACCTACCACGGCACCGTCGACCGCGGAGCCGAGTCCGAGTCCCACGCCGGTGATCGCGCCGATCAGTGCCGCGAACAGACTCGTGGGCAGTCCTTTGGCGGACAACACCCCCACCAATGCCACGCTGACGACCAGCACCGTTGCCAGTGCCACCGCGTGGCCCGGCCCATCGAACACGGCCAGATCGTCAGCGATCGTGGCTGCCACGGCCGTCCCCAGCAACGCGGGCCCCAGGCCCACCGCCACCGCGAGGACCAGTACCGGCACCCACGGTGGATTCGTCGACCCGCGCAACTGCACCGCCACCAGCGTGCCGCCGTTGTTGGCGCCGGTCACCCCCGCGAACGCGAACACCCCGGCCGCCAGAGCCAGGTCGACCGGCGTCACCGCAGACCCCCCGGACCGACGTTCACTGCTGACGCTTCACCGC
Source organism: Acidimicrobiales bacterium (assembly GCA_035703405.1). GTDB lineage: Bacteria > Actinomycetota > Acidimicrobiia > Acidimicrobiales > Iamiaceae > JAFDWI01. Next base: position 9,936 of record DASSYG010000333.1, read on the forward strand.
ACCGTCGGCGAGTGCGTCGACGGCCTCACCGAGGCTTCGACCGACCATGTCGAGGCGATGCAGCAGCTCCCACTGCTTGAGTGCCTCACCGTCGATCTTCGCCGCGAACAGCTTGCGCAGCGCCTCCTGGTACAGCCGACGCACCGCCCCGGCGCTCTTACGGGCGGCGAGAGTCGCGTCGGTGATGACCTCTGGTGGACCTGCCAGCGCTTCGACCGCGACGGCCAGGCCTTCGATCCCCTCGATGAGCGCCTTGATGATCGGTTTCGCGAATCGCCGGTCTTCGACGTCATACATGTCGACCTCCCGGGCAAAATCGCGCATGTGGTCGAGTACGTCGTCGATCGACCGGGACAGTCTGAACAGGTCCTCGCGGTCGATCGGCGTGACCAGCGCTCGGGACAGTTGCTCGACCAGTCGGGCACGCGCCTCGTCGCCGCGATGTTCGATGTCGCCGATCTCGTCGCGCACGTCCCCGGAGCTCGGCGGATGGCGTTTGGTCGTGCCCTGGCGCACCAGCTCCGCGCCTTCGAGG
>DASSYG010000087.1:0-4509 GCA_035703405.1 Acidimicrobiales bacterium
GGGCGATGTGACCGAACATGTCGGGCAGGTAGCCGACGTCCATCGCACCGCCGAAGTCCTCGGCCCGATCGATGCCCCGGGCCAGGTTGCGCACGATCGTCTCCCCCGACACGCCGAACTCGTCCATGAGGATGTACCACGGACCCATCACGAGACGTCCCGCTTCGGCGAGACGGCCGAGGCGCGCCTGGTTTCTCGGTGCGATCTCCAGGTAGTCGTCGACGACCGCCATCTGCCCGTCGAGCATGAAGTGCCGATAGTCCGCGTCGGACTCGAGCAAATCCATCGTCTCGTCCACCAGGTCGACCAGTTCCATGCGGAACGACTGGAAGGTGCGGTACCACTCGCGGTCCCAGTGGGTGTGCGGGATGATGTGGACGGTGCGGGTCATGGGCGCCCAGCGTAGGGGGTTCGCCCGGTCGTCGTCGCAGGGGCCGTCACCGGTAGGATGCACGCCCGTGAAGTTCATGATGCTGTCCACGCTCGGCCCAGACGGTGCCGCCCGGATGCGGGAGAACCCCGCCCGCCTCAAGGAGGTGAACGCCGACGTCGAATCGATGGGCGTCAAAGTGCTGGCGCAGTACGCCGTGCTCGGTCAGTGGGATTTTCTGAACATTCTGGACGCGCCCGACGAGATCGTCATGGCCCGGGTCGCGACGACGCTCGCCGCCCGAGGGACGCTGAAGACCATGACGATGCCGATCGTCGATGTCGACGACTTCGTCGCCGCGATGGGCGATCGCATCTGAGCCAGGCGGGGCGGTTTCAGACCCACCAGGTGGAGCGCCTGCGTTCCCGGCGAACGTCGTCTGCGGCGAAGGTGCCGGGAAGATCGGTGTCGTCGCTGCGTCGGAGGAGCCGGTAACGCCCCTCTGCGTGCGCGGTGACCACGAACCCCCTCGACCACGTCCGGTCGAATGCATTGCGGACCTCGACGCGCGTGCCCGCGGGCATGGGTCCCTCCGTCCGCTCGTCGGAGTCGTCCGAGGATTCCTCGACAGCCATCGTGAAAGAGCATACGGTCGCTTCAGCGACGCGGTGCGCCTGGCTAGGTTGGACGGTCATGACCAGAGGGCCGGCGCCGACGCTGTCGGTCGAACACGAGTTGTGGTCACGGGGCGACCGGGTCGTGGTCGGACTCGACGAGGTCGGCCGGGGCGCGTGGGCCGGTCCGCTGAGTGTCGGAGCGGCGGTGTTGCCGACCGATCGGCGGGTGCGAGGGGTGCGGGACTCGAAGCTGTTGTCCGAAGAGACGCGGGAGAAGCTCTATTCGCGCCTCAACACGTGGTGTGTGGCCTGGTCGGTCGGCCATGTGAGCAACGTCGAATGTGACGAGTTGGGAATGAGCGCCGCGCTCCGTCTCGCCGCTCGCCGGGCACTCGACGGACTCGGCGTCACGCCCGACCGGGTGCTCGTGGACGGGCCGGTCGATTTCATCGGCGACGGTCGTACCCGCACGATCGTCAAGGGCGACGCGACCTGTTTGTCGATCGCGACGGCATCTGTGCTGGCAAAGGTGACCCGTGACCGGATGATGCGCGCCATCGCGCCCTCGTGTGACGGCTTCGCGTTCGATTCGAACAAGGGCTACCCCTCACCCGTGCACCGCGACGCCCTCCGCCGGCTCGGGCCCACGACGTGGCATCGGCGGTCGTGGTCGTTCATGGACGACCTAAAGGGCCACGAACGCTACCGGCGTGAACCGACGCTTTTCAGAGCGCTCTGAGAGCGGTATGTCGTCGTCCGATCGCGCGATCCCCCTGCGGTCGTCGAGCGGCGCCGATACATTGGGGTCATCCCCGAGATCGAGAGGACCGAGCCATGACACTCGATTCGACCATCCCTGTCATCGACCCCGCGCGCGCACTGCCTGGGCGCGACACTTCCGTCCCGGTGGCGCCGACCAACCTGGTCACCGGCAATCCGATGGTTCCGCCCTTCCCCGAGGGTCACGAGGTCGCGGTATTCGGGACCGGGTGTTTCTGGGGCACCGAGGAGTATTTCTGGCAGGTGCCCGGCGTGTGGACCACCGCGGTCGGTTACGCGGGCGGCATCACCCCGAACCCCACCTATGACGAGGTCTGTTCGGGGATGACCGGTCATGCCGAGGTCACCCTCGTCGTGTACGACCCGTCGGTGGTCACCTACGACGAGCTGCTGGCGGTGTTCTTCACCACCCATGACCCCACCCAGGGGCTGCGCCAGGGCAACGACGTCGGCTCGCAGTATCGCTCGATCGTGCTCACGACCACCGACGAGCAGCAGACCGCCGCCGAAGCCGGTCGGGACCGCTTCGCTCCGGTGCTCGACGAGGCGGGATGGGGCACGATCACCACCCAGGTCGAACCTCTCGCGGACCGATTCTTCTACGCGGAGGACGTCCACCAGCAGTACCTCGCCAAAAATCCGCACGGCTACCGCTGTCATGCCGCGACCGGGTTGAGTTACCCGGCCGCCTGAACCCTACGCTTGAGGGTCGTGGCTGAACGCAACCCGTCGAAACAGCGCCGTCAGGCACAGAACCGGGCCGAACGCGAAGCTCGCAAGGCGCGCTCGGTCGCAGCGAACACCCCGGTCGAGGAACGCCGAACGGCCGAAGAGGAGTCGGACAAGCGCGGGCGATCCCGCCGACGTCGCTCCCGCAAGAATCAGGACGAGATCTCCGCACGGGCACGTTCGGTCATCGAGGCCGAAGCCGCTGACGACGATGTCGACGAGTTCGAAGCGGTCGACGACGAGTTCGACGAGTACGACGACGAGGTGGACGGCGAGCCGGTGGCGGCACCGAGAGCGACCGGTGGAGAGCGACGCGCATCGTCTCCGGTGTTCTCGGCGCGGCACCGCGCCTCGGTTGCCACGTCCACCGCGGACCGCGCGCCCGCCCGGACCCATGTCGGTGTGGCCGAAGCAACCGGCACCGAGGTGGTCGCGCCGCGTGCGGTGTCGCCGACTCGATCGACGGCGAAAGTGACTCCCGCTCGTACCGGATCGTCACGTGCGAAGGCGACTGGGTCCACCAAGAATGCCACCACGTCCCAGGCCCGCGGAGGCGCCTCGGCCGACAAGACCCGGGGTGCCGGCCGTGGAACAGCCACGCCACGCAAGTCGAACCGGCCACCGGCGAAGCCGTTGCCACCATTCTTCGACCGTTTCGGTGGGAACGAGCCCGGTGGCCGCTGGGTGATGATCAGTTTCGGGGCGGTCCTGCTCGCCACGATCGTGTTGAACTTCGTCCACATCGTGCCCGAGGTCGTCGAGAACGCCAAGGGCGATCGGGTCCAGACCGGTCGTACCTTCACGATCTGGCACTTCGGCTTCGGACCGGCGATGTACTACTTGCTCCCGCCGATCGTGATCCTCGGTCTGTTCATCCTCACGGCGCGCCCCTGGGACCGGCGTCGGAGTTGGAACTTCGCGCTCGCACTGTTGACGCTCAGCACCTTCCTGACCGGATTGATCTCGATCTACATGATCCCGATCGCGTGTCTGGCCTGGGGTTGCTGGCAGGCGAGAAAGGCCGCCCTCCAAGACGTGGGCGGTGACCCTCGGGTGTTGCGTGAGGTCGAACGCGAGCGGCGGATCGCCGGCAAGGAAGAACTACGCGCCCGCCGTGGCGCGGGCCGAACCTCGGGCTGACCGCGCCGGCCCGAGTGTCGACGCCGATCGGCTGCGGGCCTGGGTCATCGACAGTCGTAGGTCATGAGCACGACCCAGGTGGGCTTGGTATCGTCGGCCGCGGGCAGCGCGCCGACCGAGATCTGGTTGGTGCCGTCGGAGTACACCGAGCGGGTGTCCGACGACCCGGTCAAACGGAACCCCGACCGGGGCAACCCGGACTCTCCGTTTGCGAGGTACCACTCCAGGGCCGCTTGGGGTCCGGCCGATCCCGGCTGGCTGCTGGGCGCGACCTCGGTGGAGCTGCATGTCACCTTGTTCGAACCGGTCGTCGAACAAGCGCCCAGCAGCGTGCTCGACGCCACCACCACCGTGCAGGCGAGTGCCCGGTACAAGCGGTGATTCATCGTGTCCTCTCATGCGCCTCGACGAGCCCGATCGGCTCGGTGGGTGTGATGTCCACTGCGGACGAGTACCGGTCGATCTCCGAGGCGTCGACCGGTCGTCCGAAGTAGTAGCCCTGAGCCATCGGACACCCCATCTCGGTGAGCACGTCGACCTGGGTGCGGGTTTCCACGCCTTCGGCAACCGCGCTCTGGTGCAGGGTCGATGCGAGGTTGACGACCGATTCGACGATCGCCCGATCTCGCTCGTCGCGCCCCAGACCGGCGATGAACGAGCCGTCGATCTTCAGCACGCTCGCCGGCAGACGCTTCAGATACGACAGCGACGAATACCCGGTTCCGAAGTCGTCGACCGCGATGCCGACACCGAGATCACGGAGCGAACGGAGCACCTGGATCGAATGTTCGAGGTCGTGCATGAGTGCGCTCTCGGTGATCTCGAGACAGATCCGTTCGGGGGGAGCTCCGGTCTCGGCAAGAGTCTGCGCGA
>DASSYG010000169.1:0-2796 GCA_035703405.1 Acidimicrobiales bacterium
GCCGCCGACCAATCCGCCAGGCGCCTCGTCGAGTGGCTACGCACCGACAGCATCGGTGACGACTCCCGGGTCGAGGTTCGGCGGCTCGCCTCCGCGTTCCTGCACGGCAAGGCGTTCATCGTCGTCCACCCCACCCACCCCGGCGTGCTCGCCGGTTCCTCGAATCTCACCTTTGCCGGCCTGTCGCGTAACCGCGAACTCAACCTGGGGTATCCAGCGGGCACCCACACCGAACTGGTCATCGACTGGTTCGACGAGCTCTGGGACCTCGCCGAACCCTTCGACCTGGCGGCTGTCTACGAAGCCCGCTGGCAGCCACACGAACCGTGGGTGATCTTTCTTCGGATGTTGTTCGAGCTCTACGGGCTCGACGACATCGACGACGATCATCAACTGGCGACCGGCCTCGGGCTCACCGGCTTTCAACGCGACGGCGTCGCCCGATCACTGCGCATCATCGACGAACTCGGTGGCGTGCTCGTCTGCGACGAAGTCGGCCTGGGCAAGACCTTCATCGCCGGCGAGATCATCCACCGCTCCGCCGTGCGCGACCGACAACAGGTGCTCATCGTCGTGCCGGCAGCACTGCGTGACTCGACGTGGATACCGTTCCTCCGGCAGTTCGACCTGTACTCCAACCGGGTGCAGGTGGTCACCTTCGACGACCTGCGCCTCGGCAACAAGGCCGAGATCCAGAACCTCGATGCGTACGCGCTCGTCGTGATCGACGAGGCCCACAACCTGCGCAACACCGCCACCCAACGCGCCGAGGCCGTCAAGGAACTGCTCGGCGGTGAGTTCGCGAAGAAGGTCGTACTGCTCACCGCGACGCCGGTGAACAACAGCCTGCTCGACCTGCAATCGCTCGTCTCGTACTTCGTGAAGAACGATGCCCAGTTCGCGCACGTCGGCATCCCCTCCATCGCCGGGTATCTGAAGAAGGCGAGCGAACTCGACCCCGAAGCACTGTCACCCGAGCACCTGTTCGATCTGATGGACCAGGTCGCTGTGCGCCGGACGAGGCGGTTCATCCGCGACAACTACGCCGGCGACTACCACATCGGCCCGGGCGGCACGAAGATCGCGATCGACTTTCCGACCCCGATGGTGACGCGCATCGACTATTCGCTGAGCCCCGAAGGGCAGAAGCTGCTCGACAACGTCATCGCCGCTCTGGAGATTCCTGACGACGAACCGATCGCGATGCGCCACAGCGCTACCGAACGCGACCCGGCGAGACTGTCGCTCGCCCGGTACACGACGAGCTTCTACCGCAAGGCCCCTGACCCCGAAGGTCGGCAGGTCGCGAACTCTGGACTCTTACGCTCGGCGTTGCTCAAACGGCTCGAGTCGTCCGCTGATGCACTGGCGAACACGTTGGGACGCCTGATCGTCAGCCACGACAGTTTCCTGGAAGCGCTCGACGACGGGTTCGTGCTCACCGGTGACGCACTGACCGAGTACACCGCAAGCGACGGCGACACCGACGCGTTTCTCGACGCGCTCGACGGCGAAGACATCACCGGCGCCCGCTCTGCCACCGACTACGACGTCGGCAATCTGAGGACCCAGGTGAGCCTCGACCGCGACCTTTTCGCAGAGCTCGAAACGCTCGCGAAGGCCGCTGCCGGGCCCGACAACCGCAAGGTCGCCAAGCTCATCGAGGTCCTGAGCGATGTCGCCCACCGTGCAGCCCACCCTTCGCGAGACGGCGTGCCCGCCGGTGACCGACGCAAGGTCATCGTGTTCTCCACCTACACCGACACCATCCGGACACTGCGCGAAGCCATCAGCGCGGCCGTCGAGGCGGCAGCTGACGGTTCGCCCCTGGCCGTGTACCGGGGGCGGATCGCGCCGGCGGTCTATGGATCGAAGACCGGAATCGACCAGGAGAGCCGCGCCGCGACGCTCGCCGGATTCGCGCCGGCCACCGCCGGTCGCAAGGACGACGATGGCAAGGCACTCGACAACGACCTGTTCGACGTACTGTGCACCACCGACGTGCTCGCCGAAGGTGTGAACCTGCAGCAGGCTGGGCACATCGTCAACTACGACCTGCCCTGGAACCCCCAGCGGATCGTGCAGCGCCACGGCCGCATCGACCGGATCGGCTCACATCACAAAGCCGTGCTGTTCGACTGCTTCTTTCCCGCTCAGCACCTCGACGAGCTGTTGGGGCTGGAAGAGAAGCTGCAGCGGAAGCTCGCGTACGCGAACGCCGCGATCGGTGTAGGACAGGTGCTTCCCGGCCAGCTCACCGACCCAGAGGTGCAGGTCGCCTTGGCCGACATCGACGCGGTGCAGTCGAGCATCGAGAGCCTGTTCGACGAGCAGCCCGACCTGCTGCTTGGCCGAGGTGACTCGGCGGCACTTTCCGGCGAGGAGTACCGGCGTCGCCTCGACCGGGCGATGGGCAACGACCGGCTGCGCGCCGAGGTCGAAGCGTTGCCCTATGGCGCCGGGTCCGGGTTCGTCTCCGAACGGGTGAGCCGACCCGGTTGGGTGTTCTGCGCCCGGATCGCGGACCATCCCAGGCCGTGGTTCCGATTCGTCACCGCAGATGACGAATCCCAACTCATCTTCGACGACACCCTCACCTCGCTAGTCGCTGCCGACCCGGGCGGAGCGGACTGCGAGCGTGCGGTGCCTGAGTGGGCAACCGACGGCGTATTCGATGCCTGGGCGGCCGCTCGTGACGATATCTTCGGCGCCTGGACGACGCTCACCGACATCGCGAACCTGCAGCCCGAGATCCCGCTTGCGTTGCGGGAAGCCGCTGAGCTGGTGGTCACCACA
>DASSYG010000326.1:0-2853 GCA_035703405.1 Acidimicrobiales bacterium
TGCGCGGGGTGGCCAACGTCGAGGCGAGACCCTCGAGCGAGTCGACGCCGACGGCGCCTTCGTCGACCAGCGAGGCGACCGCCGCGGCGTCGGGGTCGTAGACGACACAGCGGTGACCCGCATGCAGCAGTCGGCGGACCATGTTGGCGCCCATCCGACCCAGGCCGATCATTCCGAGCTCCATGCTGACCTCCTCGTGACACGTGACACTTCAAGACCCTAACGAGACGTCAGGCGATTCCGTCCTCGTCCACGATCAGGTGCCAGGCGTCCAGGCAGTCCTCGCATCGGTAGACGACCACGTCTTCGGCATCGAAGCCGCCGTCCTCGTGGGGGTGGGTGAGCAGATGGCAGACCCCGCCGCAGTCGATGCAGTCGATGGTCTCGGGGATGTCCACGCGTCCATGGATAGCATGGGTGTCGTGCGAGTGGTGGCCGGATCAGCACGAGGAAGACGTCTTCTGACCCCACCCGGCAACGCGGTGCGGCCCACTGCAGACCGGGTCAGAGAGGCCGTCGGCAATGCATTGGGGTCGATGAGCGTGCTCGTGGGTGCCCGGGTTCTCGACCTGTTCGCCGGCAGCGGCGCGCTGGGTGTCGAAGCCTTGTCGCGTGGGGCCGCGTCGGCCGTCTTCGTCGAGCCGGACCAGAGGACCCGCGGAGTGATCGAGGAGAACCTGGGCCTGGTGGCTGACGCACCAGCGACGATCGTGGCAGGCACCGCGGCAGCGCATCTGGCCACGTGCGGCAAGCATTCTTATGATCTCGTGTTCGCCGACCCGCCCTATGTCTTCGACGATTGGGCCGAGCTGTTCGATCTGCTCGGGCGCGCCGTCGCACCCGACGGGGTCGTCGTGGTCGAATCCGACCGGTCGATCGACCCGGGGCGAGGGTGGGAGATCTTCAGAGAGAAGCGCTATGGAAGTACCGTGGTGGGAATCAACGTCCGAAGCGCTGCTGCGCCTCTCCCCGGAGCCGAGATGTGACGACCGTTCTCTACCCAGGATCATTCGACCCGATCCACAACGGACATGTCGAGCTCATCGAGGTCGCGTCCAAGATGTTCTCCGAGGTCGTCGTCGCGGCGATGCGGAACCCCCAGAAGGGGGAACCGCTGTTCTCCCTGTCCGAGCGTGAGCAGATGATCGCGGAATCCACGGCGCACCTGCCGAACGTCCGGGTCACGCATTTTTCGTCACTCGTGGTCGACCTGGCCCGTGACCTCGACGCGAACTTCATCATCAAGGGACTCCGTGCCGTGTCGGATTTCGAGTCCGAACTGCAACAGGCGCACATGAACCACGCCATTTCCGGGGTCCACACGGCGTTCCTCCCCACCGCGAGCACCCATTCGTTCGTCGCGTCGAAGTTGTTGCGGGAGATCGCCAAGTTCGGTGGCGACGTGTCGTCGATGGTCCCGCCACCGGTCGCCAAACGGCTGGCCGAGAGGAGCGGGGAATGAGCGACGACGACCAGGTACGCAGTGAACTCGAAGAAGCCATCGAGCTCGGCTCGTTGAACGAGGCCGAGAAGCTGCTGGATCGCGCCACCCAACACGTCGCCACGGCACGGGCGATGCCGATGTCGGCGTCGGTGATGATCAACCGCGACGAGTTGCTCGATCTGCTGGAGGAGACCCAGGAACGGCTACCCGAGGAGCTCAAGGCGGCGCGTTGGCTGCTCAAGGAACGTGAGGAGTTCCTCGCCCGCACCCGCCGTGAGGGCGACGACATCGTCGAACAGGCGCGGGCACGGGCCGCCCGCATGGTGCAACGCTCCGAAGTCGTCGCCGAGGCCGAGCGGCGGGCTCGGCGCATCGTCGACGAAGCCGAGTCGAACGCCCGGACAATCCGGATGCAGTGCGAGGACTTTTGTGACCAGCGACTCGCCCAGTTCGAGATCGTGCTGGAACGGACGATGAAGATGGTGACCGCGGGCCGCGAGCACCTCGCGGCACCCGTGATGAACACGTCGGGACAGCCGGCGATCGGCCCCGAAGGCGACGATGACGAAACCGACGCTGCGTCGACGTTCTTCGATCAGGACGCCGACTTCGACGACGCCGAGACGTGACCGGCGGCTCCTCGCACGGCCGGTACCTCCGCGTTCGGGAGCTTCTCCACGAGCCCGGGTTTCAGCGACACGACGAGGGCGCGTTCGCTCTCGAACCTGCCGGACTCACCTCGGCGGCATTGCGTGACGACACCGAGGTCACCTACGCCCTGACGCTCGAGGCCCGCGGAAACCGGGTGACGGTGCGCGGCGCGGCGCGGGGTGAGTGGGCCGGGCCGTGTCGACGCTGTCTCGAGGTGACCGACGGTGACGTGACCGCGGAGATCGACGAGATCTTCGAGACCCGCCATGCCCCCGGTGAGACCTGGCCGATCACCGACGGCCTCATCGATCTGGAGCCGGTGATCCGCGAGGCCCTGTTGTTGGAGCTCCCGCTCGCACCGTTGTGTCGTGAGGACTGCGCCGGGCCCGACCCCGATCGCTATCCCACCGAGCCGGTCGGCGACAACGAGGTCGACGAACAGCCACCGCGGGACCCCCGCTGGGCAGCCCTGGACGACCTCACGGTCGGCGAACCGGAAGGAACCGATCCGTGACGAACGACGTGGACATCCGCTGGACGACCGGTGGTGTCGCCCATGTGCGCGCGGCGAGTTGGGAGGGTCTCGGCCACGGCCAAGGCTACGCCTGCGCCCGCGACAATCTCGGCACGATCTGGGACATGGCGACCAAGGTCGCCTCGCAGCGCGCCCGCCACTGGGGAGCCGGCCCCGAGGGCAACTTCGTGGCGTCGGACCTGGGGTATCTGGCTCTTGGTGTGACCGAGCGGGCGCAGGCGCT
>DASSYG010000385.1:0-5178 GCA_035703405.1 Acidimicrobiales bacterium
GGATGGTCGAACTATCGAGCCAGGAGATAGTTGGTTCGAGCGTCCGCCTCGGGTAAGTCACCGCGGAGAGAGACGACGACATCCGCCGCGGACGAGGAGTTCACCAGCCATGACCAAGACCGCCGACTACATGTTGAACCGCTTGCGTGAATGGGGGATCCACCGGATCTTCGGCTATCCGGGTGATGGCATCAACGCCATGCTCGGTGCCTTCGACCGCGCCGATGGCGACCCGGAGTTCATCCAGACCCGGCACGAGGAGATGGCGGCGTTCATGGCCACCGGCCATGCCAAGTTCACCGGTGAGATCGGTTGCTGCATCGCCACATCGGGTGGCGGCACCATCCATCTGCTCAACGGATTGTACGACGCAAAGCTCGACCACCAGAGCGTCGTCGCCATCATCGGCCAGCAGAAGCGCATGTCACTCGGCGCGGCATACCAACAGGAGATCGACCCGAACACCCTCTACAAGGACGTGTCGTCGGACTTCATCCAGACCTGCATGGTGCCCGCCCAGGCCCGCCATCTGATCGACCGGGCATGCAAGGTGGCGCTCACCAACCGGACGGTCGCCACGATCATCCTGCCCGAAGACGTCGGTGAAGCCGAGGCCGTGGAGTCCCCACCCCGCGAGCACGGCGCGGTGTTCTCCAGTGTCGGTTGGTCCCGCCCACGCGTGCTGCCCGACCCCGACGAGCTCGCCAAGGCTGCCGACATCCTCAACGAAGGTTCCAAGGTGGCGATGCTGATCGGCCAGGGCGCCGCCGGAGCGGTCGACGAAGTCATCCAAGTCGCCGAACTCCTCGGCGCCGGCGTGGCGAAGACCCTGCTGGGACGCGCCGTGTTGGCCGACGACCTTCCGTACGTGACCGGCCCGATCGGTCTGCTGGGCTCGACGGCCAGCCACGCGATGATGTCGGGCGCCGACACGCTGTTGATGATCGGCACGAGCTTCCCCTATTCGGAATGGCTGCCCGAGGAAGGTCAGTGCAAGGGGGTCGAGATCGACATCGACGGCCGCATGATCGGCGTCCGCTACCCGATGGACGCCCATGTGGTCGGCGACGCCGCCGAGACGCTGCGTGAGTTGATCCCGCTGCTACAACGCAAGGCCGATCGCTCCTGGCGGGATAAGATCGAAGCCGAAGTCGTCGAGTGGTCCAAGGTGCTCGACGACCGGGCGCACGACAGTGCCGACCCGCTGAATCCGCAGCTCGTCGTACGGGAACTGTCGGCCCGGCTTCCCGACAGGAGCATCCTGACCACCGACGCCGGAACCGCGGCCAACTGGTGGGCACGTCAGCTCCGTCTCCGCACGGGCATGGACGCGTCCCTCGCCGGCACGCTCGCCACGATGGGACCCGGCACGCCTTATGCGATCAGCGCCAAGCTGGCCTACCCGGACCGCGCCGTCATCGCCGTGGTGGGTGACGGCGCGTTCCAGATGAACGGCATGGCCGAACTCATCACCGTCAAGCGCTATCTGGATCGCCTCAGCGGGTCGCCGCTGATCTTCTGTGTGCTCAACAACCAGGACCTGGCCCAGGTCACCTGGGAGCAGCGGGCCATGGCCGGAGACCCGCGGAACCTGGACACCCAGTGGATTCCCGACGTCCCCTACGCCGAATGGGCGAACCTGCTCGGTCTCACCGGCATCCGTTGTGACGACTCCGACGACATCGGCGACGCGTGGGACCGGGCGTTCGCGGCGACGGGGCCGGTCGTGCTCGAGGTCGTCGTCGACGCGGATGTGCCACCGATCCCGCCGCACATCACGACCAAGCAGGCCAAGGCCGTCGTGGGCGCGCTCCGCCAAGGCGACCCCGACGCCTGGGGGATCCTCGTCACCGGCGCGAAACAGAAGATCCACGAGTTCACCGAATCGGTCGCAGGCGCCCTGCCCGGGGACCGTTCGTGAACGAAGCGACCCGTGCCCCGCTCGAGTGACGACCCGCGTCCGGGGAGCGAGCCGATGAGCACGGCGATGCTCCAGGCGCCGATCGCCGCACATGCTGTCATCGGCGACGGTCGGGCGACCGCGCTCGTCGACCGGGGCGGCACGATCGACTGGCTGGTGATGCCCGAGGACGAACGCATCGCCATCTTCTCGACGCTCGTCGACGCGGACGCCGGCGGATCGTTCACGCTGGCACCCGTCGCCGACGCCGATGTCGTCTCCGAGCGTCGTTACGTGGGCGCGAGTGCGGTGCTTCAGACGACCTTCACCACCGAATCGGGGTCGGTCACCGTCACCGACTCCTGCAACCTCCACGGCGGGGCGTTGCTGCCCTGGGTCGAGGTGGCCAGACGCGTCACCGGAAACGCCGGGAGGGTCATCCTGGCCTGGGAGTTGAGTACCGGCATCCACCTCGGCCGGCCCCGATGCACTTTCGCCGAACATCATGGAATCCTCCAGACCGAGCGCGGCGGTCTGCGTGTCGGCGTGTCGGCATTCGATGCGGGAGACCCGCGACCGGGGACGGACCACGTCGGCGCGGCCTTCGAGGTGGCCGGCGGTGACGCGAGTCTGGTGACCCTCGTCGCGGTCGTCGACGAACCGTTGGTCGCCCCCGACCGTGCCGAGATCGAGCGCCGTGTCGACCGAACGGTGCAGTCCTGGCAGGAGTGGGCCGACGACATCACCTACGACGGTCCGTGGCAGCGCGAGGTACGGCGCAGCGCCCAGACCCTCGAGTTGGCGATCCATCCGTCCGGATCAATCCTCGCGGCGCCGACGACGTCGTTGCCCGAGCAGATCGGTGGAACGACCAACTACGACTACCGGTACTGCTGGATGCGCGACGCCTCGTTCGCCATCGACGCCTTCCTGGCCGTAGGGCTCGTGACCGAAGCCCACCGTGCCATCACCGCGCTCCTTCGAGCGGCGCAGCGCACCCGGCCACGGTTGACGCCCTTCTCCCGCATGGACGGCACCGTGCCACACGACGCGTCCGAGCTCGACGCCTCCGGCTATCGGGGGTCCCGTCCGGTGCGGCTGGGCAACGGCGCCACCGATCAGGTCCAACTCGGTAACTGGGGCGACCTCTTCGAGTCGATCTGGATGTACGTGCGCCGCGGCAACGACCTCGACACGGTGAGTGGCGAACTGCTCGTCGAGTTGGCCGACCGAGTGGCGGAGATCTGGACCGAAAAGGATTCCGGCATCTGGGAGCTTCCCACGAACGAGCACTACACGATCTCCAAAATGGGCGCGTGGGTGGCGCTGGATCGTGCGCTGCGACTCGAAGAAGCCGGGCAGCTCACCGGTGACGTCGCGCAGTGGCGTTCCCAACGTGACGCCATCCGCGCGTTCGTCGCACAGCGGTGTTGGTCGTCGGCGAAATCGTCGTACACCTTTCATGCCGACACCGACGATCTCGACGCGGCGTGTTTGTTGGCGGCGCGCACCGGCTTCGTCGCCCCGCAATCGGCCGAGGCGCAGGGAACGATCGACGCGGTGCAACGCGAACTGGCCGAAGGTCCGTTCATCTGGCGGTACAGCGGCAGGCGCGAGGTGGAGGGCGCGTTCGTGGCGTGTTCGTTCTGGATGGTCGAAGCGCTCGCTGAATCCGGGCGGGTCGACGAGGCATCCAAGACGTTCGAAGGTGCGCTGGGCGCCATGAACGATCTCGGGCTGCTGGCAGAGGAATACGACCCCGACACGGGCGAACAGCTCGGGAACTTTCCCCAGTCACTGTCGCATCTCGCGCTGATCGACGCCGCGACCATGATCCAGCAGGTTTCGGAGGTGGGCTCATCATGACGACGAACACACGCCCCGTGGCGGTGGTGACCGGCGCGACCGGCGGCATCGGTCGAGCCACGGTATGCGAGCTGGCGTCGCGGGGCTACGACGTCGGGCTCATCGCCCGAGGCGAGGCCGGCCTTCAGGCTGCGGCGGCCGAGGTCGCCGAGCGAGGCGGGAGGGCATGCGCGGTGCCGACCGACGTTGCCGACGCACAGGCCGTCGAGGACGCCGCGGCCCACATCGAGTCCGAGCTCGGGTCGATCGACGTGTGGGTCAACAACGCGATGACCACGGTGTTCGCCACGATCGTCGATCTGGAAGCCGACGAGATCCGCCGGGCCACCGAGGTCACCTATCTGGGTGCGGTGTACGGCACGTTGGCGGCCCTGCGCCGTATGCGGCCACGCGACCACGGCACGGTGGTGTTCGTAGGGTCCGCGTTGGCGTTCCGGGGCATCCCGCTGCAGGCGGCGTACTGCGCGTCGAAGTTCGCGATGCGTGGGTTCTACGACTCGCTGCGCACCGAACTCCTCCACGAACGATCTGGAGTGCGCACGACGATCGTGCACATGCCGGCGGTGAACACGACCCAGTTCGGCTGGTGCCGCGCCAAGGTCAGGAAGTTTCCCCAGCCGGTCGCGCCGATCTATCAGCCCGAGTTGTGTGCTGCAGCGATCGCCGATGCCATCGTGACCGGGCCCCGTCAGAAGATCCTGGGATCGTGGAACTGGTTGGTCGTGCAGATGGCCAAGATCATGCCGGGAGTGGGCGATCACTTCATGGCCCGTGCCGGAGTCGGCGGGCAACTCACCGACATCGACATCGACCTGGACCGGCCCGACGATCTGTTCGGTCCGGTCGACGCCGAGGTCGACCACGGCGCCCACGGCATCTTCGGTGCCCGTTCTCAGGGCGTCGCGACGCCTGAGTTCCTGCGCGGTCTGCCTCACCAGGCCACGTTGTTCGCATCCTCCGCGCTGGCCCGACGCGCCGAAGCTTCCCGTCACCGTCCGCTGTTCGGCCTCGGATCGTCGAGTCGACGAATCACCCAGGGCCGCTCGTCGCGACGCTGAATGCTCCCGGCAAGGCTCCCGGTGAGTCGTTCAAGCGGTGTCGTCGCCGATGGCCGCCGTCGCGTCGGCTGTTTCGAGGTCGGGTTCGGCCTCGGGCTCGGGTGGGGGGTCGGCGCGGCGCAGATCACGACACCACTTGGTGACTCCGAGTCCGATGAGCACCGGCAACACGATCAGCACGACCCGCAGCGCGATCACGATCGCGTTGACCGACAGTCCCATCTCCGAGGCGAGCACGTCGTTGCCTCCGGCGACGAACAGCACCGTGTAGAAGGTGAACACGCCGGCACCCAGACCGGTGCGCCACGGATGGTCCCGGGGGCGGTCGAGCAGGTTGTGGGCATCGCGGTCACC
>DASSYG010000395.1:0-2107 GCA_035703405.1 Acidimicrobiales bacterium
GGGGTCGAGGAAGAACGGAAACGACAGGCGGCCGCCCGCGCGCACTTGCTCGGGCGTTGGTCTACGCACCCGGTGCGCGGTCGAGCGGTAGCGGCCGCCGGTCATCGCTTCGAGCATGTCGCCTAGGTTCACCACGATCACGTCAGGCCCGCCGGGTACATCCAGCCACTCATCAGTGCCCCGCGGTCGCACTTGCAGCCCGGGAGTTCCGTCGTGGGCCAGCACCGTGATCAACCCGTAGTCGGTGTGTTCGGCCACGCCCCAGTCTCCCGAGTCGTCGACGACCGCGGGATAGGTGAAGATGCGGAACAATACCGTCGGATCTGCGGTGAGGTGCTCCCCGATCCAGTCGGCGTCCAGGCCGAGACCGATCGACATGCCACGCAGCACGTCCTGGCCGAGCGCGGTCATCGACTCGATCCACTCCAGCACCGCTTCGCGCAGACCCTCGGGCCGATCGGGGAACTGATTTCGCCCGTGCAGCGGCAATCCGGCGACGACGCGAGGGTCGTCGCCGGGCAGCTCGCTGCCGAAATAGATGCCTTCTTTGTGATCGGGTCGCCCCGCAGTGAGCTCGGTGCCTTCGGCGAACCAGCCTCGCCAAGCCGTCCCGCCCTTGGCCATGGCGATCGCGGCTTTTTCGTCCTCGGGTCGAGCGAAGAACTCCCGGGCCAGCGAATCGAGGTTGTCGAGGCGGTGGGGGGAAATGCCGTGGCCGGTGATGCAGAAGAACCCGACGTCTCGGCACGCCGCGTCGATCGCACGTGCGCACGCGTCGAGCGCAGCCGCTTCCGCAGTCGTGTCGCGCAACGCGGTTATGTCGATGACCGGGACCACAGGCATCTCAGATCCTGCTCAACGCGGGCAGAACGCCCAGTAGTCCAGGTCCAGCAGCACCTCGGGGGTGTACTTGCCGTCATCCGCGCGCAGGGTCATCGCCGCGTCGCGTCCCGAGGTGGCGACCAGGCGCAGACGCAGTGCCCCGACACCAGCCGCGGCGGTCTCGGCCTTGTCGAGCACTTCGGACCAGGCGTACACGGTGTCGCCCGCGAAGGCCGGGGCGGTGTGGGAACCGCCGTTGATCGCGGCGATGAGTTGCGCGTTCGCCAGACCGTTGAACGACAGTGCCCGGGCGAGTGAGATGATGTGGCCGCCGTAGATCAGTCGACGGCCGTCATCACGCGCCGAGGTGTTGAAGTGCACCTTCGCGGTGTTCTGCCACAGCCGGGTCGCCAGCATGTGTTCGGCGTCGGTGAGCGTGACCCCGTCGACGTGGTCGATCTTTTCCCCCACGGCGTAGTCATCCCAGCGGTGCGGTTCGCCCGCCGCGGTGAAGTCGTAGCCAGAGAAGTCGAGGCCTGCGGGCACGACCAGGTCGTCGACCGCCACCACCCCGGCGAGGTCGGGCACGACCGTGTCGGGGGCGGGCGCGTCGACATCGCTCTTGCGGACCATGACCCAGCGGGCCCAATCCAGTACCAGCTCGCCGTACTGGTCTCTGGCCGTGGAGCGCACCCAGACCACGCCGGTCTTGCCGCTCGAGTTCTGCTTGAGGCCGATCACCTCCGATGAGGTGCTGATCGTGTCGCCGGGCACGACCGGGCGGTGGAACCGACACTCCGCGTAGCCCAGGTTCGCCACGGCATTCAGCGACACGTCGGGCACGGTCTTGCCGAAGGCGATGTGGAAGGCGATCAGATCCTCGACCGGAGCCGGCGACAGACCGCACGACGCCGCGAACGGCGCGGAGGACGCGACGGCGAAGCGGGTCGGGTAGATCGCGCCGTACACCGCACGGTCACCCTCGGTCACGGTGCGAGGCGTGGCGTGTTCGATCACCTGTCCGAGTCGGAAGTCCTCGAAGAAGTTGCCCGGGTTGGTCTTTGCCATGACCGCTCAGGGTACCGCCGCATCCCTGGGTGACCCACAGCCGAGCCTGATCTGTTCGGTACCGCTCACCCCGGGACTCGAGCGCCGCGCTGGTCATCTGGCCCGGCGGAAATTGCTCTGCTCCTTGCTTCGTCACGGCTCGAGTCGCCGACTCCAGTAGCCCGGGAGTCGGCGATCGTGGGCGAACGCGACGACATCGATGCGTTCGGCCGACACG
>DASSYG010000234.1:0-12586 GCA_035703405.1 Acidimicrobiales bacterium
AACTGGATCCGGTCGGCCCGCTCGACGACTCGCCCGAGTTCGACGAGTTCGACCGTTCCGGGACCAAAAAGAAGGGGATGGGTTTCACCTTCTGGCTCGCGATCGGTTGGATCGGCCTGATCGTGTTCGGTGCGCTGTTCCAACCGGTCCTGCCCCTCCAGTCCACGACCAAGCCGGATGCGTGTTCGACCTATGCCGCGACGATGGAGAACTACAGCATCAGCGGGACCGCTGCACAGCTCTACAGCAACGCTCAGGCCGACTCGCCCCAGCAGGCTCAGCAGATGGCCGACCAAGGGGTCACTCCGTCTCCCGAATCGGTCGAGTCGTGCCCCAACCCGACCCTCGATTCGAAGACCAACGCCTACCCGAGCGCCAAACACTGGCTGGGAACCGACTCCGCGGGTCGTGACACGTTCTCCCGGATCGTCAAAGGCGCCCAGGTCGCCTTGCTCGTCGGCGTCGTCGCCGTCGGGGTGGGCATGCTCCTGGGGACCCTCATCGGCATGATCGCCGGCTACTTCCGAGGCGCTATCGAGGGAGTCATGATGACGGTGGTCGACATCGCGCTCGCCTTCCCGGCATTGATCCTGGCGATTGCGATCGTGGCGTTTCGCGGGCAATCCCTGTTCAACGTGTGTCTCGCAATCGCGATCGTGGCAACGCCCGGCTTCGCGCGTCTCGCGCGCAGTGCCACGCTCACGTACTCCGAACGTGAGTTCGTCATGGCGGCCCGAGTGATGGGAGCGTCGCACCGGCGCATCATCTTCCGTGAATTGCTTCCCAACGTCGCCCTGCCGATCATCGCGTTCTACCTGTTGGCCGTGGCGATCGCCATCGTCGCCGAAGGTGGGTTGGCATTCCTGGGACTGTCGGTCCCGCCCCCCAGCCCGAGTTGGGGCACGATGATCCAGGACGGGTACAACGTCGTCAACGACTCCCCGTTCGTCGTTATGGTGCCCTCGATGGTCATGTTCGTCACGGTGCTCGCCTTCAACTTCGTCGGCGACCGGTTCCGGGAACGCTTCGACGTGAAAGAGGCCGCGCTGTGAGTCCGGATCAACTGTCGACGAAGACCCCGAAGACCGGGTTGGCGTCACTCGGTCTCGAACCGAAGCAGAACGCGCCGCTGCTCGAGATCGACGATCTCCGGACTCACTTCGAGATCGCGAACGGAACCGTCCACGCCGTGGACGGCGTCTCGCTCGATGTCCAACGGCGCCAAACGCTCGGAATCGTGGGGGAATCCGGTTCGGGAAAAACCGTGCTGAGCCGTTCGGCGATGGGTCTGCTCCAGGCAGCGAACCTCTTCCAGAGTGGCGAGGTGCGCTATCAGGGCCACGACATCGTCGGGATGCCCGAAAAGCAACGCCGTCGGCTGTGGGGTACCGAGATGGCGATGGTGTTCCAGGATCCGATGACCTCGCTCAACCCGGTCATGAAGATCGGTCAGCAGATCACCGAATCGCTGCGCTACCACTTGGGCATGTCGAAGTCCGAGGCGCGGGAGACCGCGCTGGCCGGGCTGAAGGCGGTCGGCATTCCGGCTGCCGAACAACGCATCGACGAGTATCCCCATCAGCTCTCGGGCGGTATGCGCCAAAGGGTCACGATTGCAGTCGCGCTGGCGTGTGGCCCCAAGTTGTTGTTCGCCGATGAACCGACGACCGCACTCGACGTCACCGTCCAGGCACAGATCCTGGATCTGTTGGACCACGAACGTCGTGAACGCAACATGGGCATGATCTTGGTCACCCACGACCTGGGCGTCGTGGCCGGCCGTGCCGATGTGGTCGCCGTGATGTACGCGGGCCAAGTGGTCGAACTCGCTCCGACCGAGGAACTGTTCACTCACGTGCGGATGCCCTACACCGAGGCCTTGCTGCAGGCCATTCCGAAGCTGAACCAGCCGAGTCACACGAAGTTGAACGTGATCAGCGGCCGGCCACCGGATCTGGTCAAGCCGCCGAAGGGTTGCCGGTTCGCGCCTCGCTGCCCGTATGCGCAGCCCAAGTGCGTCGCCGAGCCGCCGCCACTGGTGGAATCCTCGACCCCGGGTCACTTCTACCGATGCTGGTTCCCGGTGAACACCTCGGCCGACGACGCGCCGGCCGCCGCCAAGGTCGAGGTGACGACCAAGTCCGAGGCCAAGGCGACCGACCACGTGATCACCCCGGTCGAATCCAGTTCTGGTGACGCCACCGGCGACACCAACGACGCGAAGGAATGAGATGACCGAACCCGGTACCGCCCAACTGCGTGACGAATCGTTGCTCCGGGTGGAACATCTCGTGGTCGAGTTTCCCGCCGGTCGCGGCCGCAAGGTCCACGCGGTCAGCGATTTCAGCATCGATCTCCAGGAAGGCGAGACGCTCGGTCTCGTGGGCGAGTCGGGTTGCGGGAAGTCGACGACGGGACGGGCGATCATGCAGCTCCCCCCGCCGACGTCCGGATCGGTCTCCTTCGGCGGCACCGAGTTCACGAAGCTCTCCAGGCGGGAGTTGCGTCGCCAGCGTCCCCGGATGCAGATGATCTTCCAGGATCCGATTTCGTCGCTGAACCCGCGTCGCAAAGTCGGAGACATCGTCGCCGAGCCGCTCGAGATCTGGGAGATCGGCACCGAAGAGGAACGCGCGGCCAAGGTGCGCGAGGTGCTGGACGCCTGCGGTCTCGACCCGGACGCCACGATCGACAAGTACCCACACGAGTTCTCCGGCGGCCAGTGCCAGCGAATCTGTGTCGCTCGTTCGCTCGTGTTGGATCCCGAGGTCATCATCTGTGACGAGCCGGTCTCCGCGCTCGACGTGTCGGTCCAGGCGCAGATCCTGAATCTGCTCGAGGACATGAAGGACCGCTACGGCCTCACGTTGGTCTTCATTGCCCATGACCTCGCGGTCGTCAAGAACGTTTCGGACCGGGTCGCCGTCATGTATCTGGGCAAGCTTTGTGAGACCGGTTCCCCCGATGAGGTCTACGGCTCGCCTGCGCACCCCTACACCGCGGCGCTCCTCGCATCCATTCCTTCGCCGGAGTTCCGTGCGGACCAGGAGCGGGAACCCCCGCTGTCGGGTGAGCTTCCCTCGCCGATCGATCCGCCCAGCGGCTGTCGGTTCCGCACGAGGTGTCCATACGCACAGGAGGTCTGTGCACGGGTGGAACCCGAGGTGCGCGACGTCGGCGATGGCCATTTCGTGGCTTGTCACTTCCCGCTCGTCGGCACGGTGAGCGACGCGGCCGCGAACGAACCGGTCGCCGTCGAGGTCTGACCGTACAGATACCCCGGCCCGGGAGGTGGCCCGGTCGGTGTGCAAGGATTGACCCATGGCACAACCTCCCGCCTTCCAAATCGACACCGACACCGTCTACCGCGCGACGATCACCACCGACCGTGGCACGATCGTCGCCGATCTCGACCCACAGCTCGCTCCGAACACCGTCAACCATTTCGTGGCACAGGCCCGCGACGGCTTCTACGACGGTCTCACCTTTCATCGGGTCGTACCCGAGTTCGTGATCCAGGGCGGCGACCCCGAAGGCACGGGTCGTGGTGGCCCCGGCTACCAGTTCGCCGATGAGCCGGTGAAGGGTGAGTACACCGATGGTGCGCTGGCGATGGCGAACGCCGGACCGGACACCAACGGGTCGCAGTTCTTCATCTGCATCGACGACTGCCGCGCCAAGCTCGCGCCGAGCTACAACCTGTTCGGACATGTCGTCGAAGGCCTCGACGTGGCCAAGTCCGTCGAAGTCGGCGACGTGATGACGACGGTGGCGATCAGCGAACGAGCACGGGACTGAACCTCCACTCCCCCACGATGGACGTCGCCTACACCCGTCTGTTCGACCTGTTGGCCGACTCCTACGGTGATCGCGAAGCGCTCGTGTGGCGCGACCGACGACAGACGTTCACCGATGTGCGGGATCAGGCGAACCGGTTCGCGAACGTCCTCGCCGCGCACGGCCTGGGCCTGCGCGCCGATCCGGATCAGGTCGCACCTCACGTTTCACCCCACGACCACGTCGCGCTGTACCTGCGAAACGGCACCGAGTACCTGATCGCGATGTTGGGCGCCTGGCGGGCCAGGGCGGCGGCGACGAACATCAACTATCGCTACGTCGACGACGAACTCGCCGGAGTCCTCGCCGACCAGGACTGCGCCGCCATCGTCTACCACGGATCGTTCGCCGGCACTCTCGCCCGGGTACTGCAGCGCATCGAGGCGCCACGGTTGTTGCTCAGAGTCGACGACGGCGCCGGCGACGAACTGCTCCCCGGCGCCCTCGACTACGACGAAGCGCTCGCCGGCGCCTCTGGTGCCGCCCCTCCCCGCGACGACCACTCCCCGTCGGACCGGTACGTGCTGTACACGGGCGGCACGACCGGCGCTCCCAAGGGGGTGCTGTGGCGCCAAGGCGACTTTCTCGTCAAGGCACTGGGGCTGCGCCACGGCGACGGCTCGGAGTTCACCGGCCCCCAAGAGGTACTGGTGCGCGCCGGACGGCGACGCTTGGCGTCGATGCCGCTGCCGCCGTTCATGCACGGCGCCGCCCACTGGAATGCGTTGAGCACCTGGCTGTCGGCGGGCACGGTGGTGTTGCCCGACGAGGTGACGCGATTCGACCCTGTCAACGCCCTGGCGGTCGCGGCTCGCGAACGCGTGACCGCCACGGTGATCGTGGGCGACGCCTTTGCACGCCCACTCGCCGACGCGCTCGACGCAGGAGCGCCGGTTCCCCACGAACTGCGACACGTCTTGTCAAGTGGGGCGATCCTGTCACGCCCGGTGGCCGAACGGCTGCGGGCGCACCTGCCCGAGGTCCGCCTGCTCGACGTGCTCGGCTCTTCCGAAGCGGGCCGTCAGGCACTGAACTCCACCGCTCCGGGCGAGGAGCGCCGGACCGAGTTCGGACGTGACCGGGGCACCGTCGTCCTCGACGAAGACCGGAACCACGTGCTCGAGCCCGGCGACGATCGAGTCGGCTGGGTGGCCACCAGCGGGCGGGTGCCGATGGGCTATCTGGGCGACCCGGCGAAGACCGCGGCGACCTTCCCCACGATCGACGGCGTCCGCTATGTGGTGCCCGGCGACCGCGCCCGGCTCACCCCGGACGGGGCGATCGAGCTCCACGGACGTGAGTCGGTCACGATCAACTCGGGAGGCGAGAAGATCTTCGCCGAAGAGGTCGAACGCGCCGTCAAGGAGCACGCGTCGGTCGCCGACGTGCTCGTGGTCCCGCGCCCGAGTGAGAAGTGGGGATCCGAGGTGGTCGCGATCGTGGCACTGCACCACGGCGGGACCGCCGACCCCGAAGCGCTGAAGTCGACCGCTCGTGCTCACATCGCCGGGTTCAAGATCCCCAAGGATTTCGTGTTCGTCGACGACGTCCCCCGCTTTCCCAGCGGCAAGCCCGACTATTCGATGGCGAAGGCATTGGCAGCCGCGAAGGCCGCGGCGGCAGCGTCACCCACCAGCGACTGATCTCGCGGCACGAACCGGCGCACCAACCGGTCAGTCCTTGGTGGCGACCGCGTTGGGTGTGACGTTCATCTTCGGCTCGTAGGCCACCGCCTCGAGTTCGTGCGCGGTCCCGTGCACCGTGGCGCGCAACTCGTCACGGCACGATGGACACGGGCCCCAGAACCGGCTGGTGACCTGCCGGTCACAGCGCGGGCACGCGAAGGGTTCGTCGTCGACCCCGGTGTCGTCGATGTCGGTGTCGTCGGCCACGTCCCCATCGTCGCACATCCACACGCCTGCCACCGCTCACCCACAGCGTGTCCACCAGCAATTCACAGGGTTTCGGGTCTACCTCCCCACAGGGGACCTGGCTTAGGTTTCCCCGTAGTCGATTCGCTCCCGAAAGGAACCGACCCCCATGGCCACCTTCCGCATCCTGGCAACCGACGACGACACCCATCTGGTCGACGGGGCCGACACCTACGCCCCCGAAGGCCCGCTGACGACGTTCTTCGCCACACGACGCTCCTCGGGAGTCGTCGACTCGTGGGCGACGAGAGTGGCGAGCTTCCGCACGCTGAACATCGCGAGCATCGAGCGGGTCGCGGCGGTCAGCCCGACCCGTCAGGGCACGTACGCGCCCGTCAGCGCCAACGCGCACAGCCCGACCGACAGTGCTCCCCCGGCCGCGTACACCGCCGGAGTGAAACGGTCCCGCCCTTCGAGTACGAGCGCGCCGGCGATGGCCAACGGAAAGGCGCTCGTGGCGTAACGCTCGATCGAATTCAGATTCTCCGCGGACAACGCCGCGGCCAACACCGCCGCGGCGAACACGCCGTAGGTGGCGGGCAGTCGCCAGAAGACGATGACCAGCAGCACGAGGAATCCGATCACGAACGGCACGTGCAGTCCGGTGGTGAACGCGTCCTGGCCGGTCAGCGTCTCGGGGAGCGACCACAATCGGTGCAGCGGGGTCTCGGTCTTGCGCAGCTCGTCCTGGATGACCACCGGTGCCCAGAAACCGAACCCTCGCACCGACGAATACACGCAGAACGCGACCGCGCCGAGTGGTGCGGCGACGACCGAGGCCGCCTGAGCCGCGAGGCGTCTCGCCGGACGCGGCGGCCAGTGCCGCGCGATCTCGACCACCGCGGCGGCCGCCAGCGCCACACCGATCGGCCGACACAATCCGGCACCGAGACCGAGCGCGGCCGCGAGCCACCAGCGCTGCCGTCGTAATGCCCAGATACCCCACACCGCCAAGGCGACCAGGAGGGCCTCGGAGTAGGCCCATCCGAGCACGAAGGCGCCGGGAAACAGCAACCAGAACCAGACCGACCGGTCGGCGGCGCCCTCGGGGTTGCCCTCGTCGACGACCAGCCGATGGATGCCCCAGGCAGCCACGACGACGGAGATCTTCGCGATCACGAACAGTGCCAGGTCGATGTTGCCGCCGAGGGGAACCGACAGGATCCGCCCCAGCACCGGGTACAGGGGGAAGAATCGGATGCTCTCGGCGTTCGACGCGATGTAGCCGTGCTCGGCGATGAACCGGTAGAATCCGCCGTCCCAGGAAACCCAGCCGAGGACCCCGTGGTACTGGGGTGGGCGGTGGTCTCCCCCGAGCTGGTGGCGGGTGATAGCGGTCGCCAGAACCCAGGCCACGACCGTCAGCAACTGGGTCGTGACGAACCCGATCCCGACCACGACGAGCCGGTGGCGCCGGCGAGCCGTCATCATGTCGAGGGTTCGAACACCGTGACGTTCTCGCTTTCGTAGTACATCCGCTTGGCATCGAGGATCTGACGATTGTCGGGGCGGTGACCGGTGAGCGAGGTGACGAGCTGGGTGCAGAGCTTCTTGTGGGTGGTGTAGCTCTCGCTCCAGACGACGAAGATTCGTTTGTCGTCGCCGGCCCGCGCGATGAGGTCCGCCGCGAAATCTTCGGGAGATCGGGATTCGGTGCGGGCCACGTAGTCCGACCAGTCAACGATCCGTGCGTCACTGAACGTGGGGAAGCTCCCGACGTCGAAGCCCGAGGGCAGCACCCGGGTCAGCGACGGTCCGAGCTGGTCCGGGCACACGACCACCACGTCACCGGGGCGGCCGTGCTGGGAGATCGTGGCCGCGGCCTCGGCCGCCTGGGTGCGCGACATGGTGATGTTCTGATAACCGCCGGCCGCAGACGCGACCACGACCAGCGCCAACGCACCACGTTGCACCAGCGGGCCTCGGAGGGTGGCGATGCCGATGCCGGCAATGACGAGGGCGAAGGGCAACCACACCGCGTTGTAACGCGGCTGGAACGCCGTGTTCGAGGCCAGCATCGAGGCGACGCCGATCAGGATGGTGAGTGCCGCCACCCAGGCAAGTGGCCGGCTGTGGGGACGCGTGCGCAGATCCAACTCGATGCGGCCCGAGGCGACGCCGACGCCCAGCAGGCCCAACACGATGAGCACCGTGAAGTACCAACCTCCCATCGCATCGGTGGCGTTCGCCGCCCCACCGAGCGCCTCCACGCTGTTCACCACGACGGTCGGCGGCATGCTGCGCGTCGCCCACGGTGTTCCCGTGTGCGCCTGTTGGTACAACAAGGTGGGCACCCAGGGAACGAAGGAGACCGCTCCGACCCCCAGCGCACCCAACACCCATGCGCTCGCCCGGGCCTTGGCACGATCTCCGGCGCGGAGCGCCAAAGCCAGCCGACCGATGACGACCATCGCCGCTGCAAAACCCAGCCACATCGCCCAGTACTGGGTCCAGAGCAGCGCGCTGGTGCACAGTGCCAGGCCGATGAGCGGAAGCGCACGGGTGCGCCGCAGTGCCGAATCGGCGCACAACCAACCCACGAGGGCGAGGAGCATCACCAGCGAATACATGCGGTTCTCGGTGCTGTACCGGATCGTGAAGGGCATCACCGCGACCACGACCGCGGCACTCCAGGCCACGGTGCGGCCGCCGACACGACGTCCCACGAGCCAGGTTGCCGGTACTACGAGCAGCCCGAAGATCCCCGCGAGCGAGCGAATGCCGACGTTCGAGGTGCCGACCAGGTTCATCCAGCCGTGCAGCAGGTAGTAGTACAGCGGTGGATGGCCGTCGTTGCGGAGCGCGTCGGGAATCTGGTGCAGCGGTTGGGAGGCGAGGTTGACCGTGAGCGCCTCGTCGAGCCACATGGGCGAACGGGTCCAGAAGCGCAGCACCACCGCGACGATCGCGAGCACGCCGAGGCCGGCGATGTCGAACCACTTGTAGCGCCCGGCCCGGGCGGGGAAGGCGCGGTCGCCGACATCGTCGCCTGCGATGTCGTGGTCGGTACGGTCGTTGTTTTGTGATCCGGTCGCTACCCGGGCGCGGGGAGTCGTCCCGGAGGGTGTCGACGAAACCATGAAGAGAGAACACTAGATCCCCGGGGAACATCCGACGTGGATCAGACCGGGCGTCGGAGTCCCTCCGATCGAGTCGGGTGATTTCAGCGGGAACTACCCTGAGGACGCCGAGAAGCCGACGAAACGGGGTGAAGGCCGACCGTGAGCGAAGATCCGTTCGAAGCCGAAGTGGTGTGGCGACCCGGCGATGAAGCGCGTACCACCAGCCGACTGGGACGTTTCCTCGACTGGGCCGCGGCACGCGACCTCGGCCGGTTCGCCACCTACGGTGACGCGTGGGATTGGTCGGTGGCCGATCCGACCGCCTTCTGGGGTGCGGTCCGGGACCACTTCGCGTTGCCCATCACGGGCGAGTCGGCGGTGCTCGACCTCGGCGTCACGTCGCCGACCGGCCTGCCGGGCGCCCGATGGTTTCCCGGTGCCATGCTCAACGCCGCCGCCGTGATCCTGGATGGTGCCGGGCGGCCGAATGACGCCACGGCACTGCTGAGTCGCTCTCAGAGCCGCGACGGCTCCTCGATGACCTACGGTGAGCTACGCGCCGAGGTCGCCCGGGTGCGGCGGGGACTGGTGGCGCTCGGTGTCTCCGACGGCGACTGTGTCGCCGGCTATGCGCCGAACATTCCCGAGACGATCGTCGCCTACCTCGCCACCGTTTCGCTGGGTGCGATCTGGACCTCCTGTGCGCCCGAGTTCGGGATCCGCAGTGTCCTCGATCGACTCACCCAGACCCGACCGAAAGTGCTCGTCGCGATCGACGGCTACCGCTACGGCGACCGGGCGATCGCCCGCGGTGACGAGGTCGCGGCGATCACTGCCGAATTGGCGTCGCTGGAGGCCGTCGTCCACATCGGTTACCTCGAGCCGGATACACCGGGTCCCTCCGGTTCGCTCCGGTGGGAAGAACTCGACGGCCCTGTCGACCCCGGAGTTCGGCAGGTGCCCTTCGATCATCCGTTGTGGGTGCTCTATTCGTCGGGGACGACGGGTCTGCCCAAGGCGATCGTCCACTCCCATGGTGGGATCACGCTCGAGCACCACAAGGCGCATGTCCTGCAGAGCGATCTGGGCCCCGGTGACCGATTCTTCTGGTTCACCACGACCGGCTGGATGATGTGGAACTACCTGGTGTCGGGCCTCGCGGTCGGGGCGACCATCGTGCTCTTCGACGGCGACCCGGGCGCCGCCGAGCTGGACACGCTGTGGGCGTTGGCCGAGGAGTGCGCGGTCACCGCCTTCGGTGTGTCGGCACCGTTCCTGGATGCATGTCGGCACCGTGGCCTGGATCCTGGGAGCGATCACGATCTGTCGGCGTTGCGGTGGCTGGGGTCGACCGGGGCACCGCTGGGCACCGAGTCCTACCGATGGATCACCGAGCGGGTCGCGCCCGTGCCGATCTCGTCGATCAGCGGTGGCACCGACGTGTGTACGGCGTTCGTCGGGGCCGCGCCGCTGCTCCCGGTGCGGGCCGGGGTGATCCCGTGTCGTTTTCTGGGCGCCGATGTGCACGCCTTCGATCGCACCGGGAATTCCGTCGTGGGTTCCGAGGGAGAACTCGTGGTGACCACGCCGATGCCTTCGATGCCGATCGGGCTGTGGGACGACCCCGACGGCTCACGACTACGGGCGGCCTATTTCGAACGGTTCGACGACGTGTGGTGGCACGGCGACTGGATCACGATCGCCGACGATGGCGAGTGCGTGATCTCGGGGCGTTCGGACGCCACCCTGAATCGGGGTGGGGTGCGTCTGGGAACCGCCGACTTCTACACGGTGGTCGAGGAGATCGCCGGCGTGGCCGACTCGTTGGTCGTACACCTGGACAGCGACGGTCGTGACGAGCTGATCGCGTTCGTGGTCACGAGTGAGGGAGTGGCGCTCGACGACGAGCTCGTCACCACGATCCGCAGCGCACTCCGTGGCCAGCTCTCTCCCCGCCACGTCCCCGACCTCGTCGTCGCGGTCGACGCCGTCCCGCGGACGCTGTCGGGCAAGAAGACCGAGGTACCCGTCAAGCGCATCCTCGCCGGGGCGTCGGTGTCCGACGCGCTCGCCGCCGGGGCACTTGCCGATCCCGGAGCGATCGACGCCTATGTGAGCTGGGCACACCGGCACGCGGGCACGACCGGCGACCACGATGCCCGACCCCGGCGCCACTAGCATCGGCCGTTCCGACGTCTTCACAGGTACTTCATGTCACTTCCAGATGAAACCGCTCCGAGCACACCCGAGGTCGTGCCAGAGATCGTGATCGTCGGGGCGGGTCCTGCGGGCCTGACCGCGGCGTTCCAGTTGCACAAGTACGACGTGGCGTCCACGGTGCTGGAGTCCTCCGACGAGATCGGAGGCATTTCCCGGACCGCGAAGCGGGACGGTTGGCGCTTCGACATCGGTGGCCACCGGTTCTTCACCAAGGTCACACAGGTCGACGACCTGTGGCACGAGATCTTGGCGGACGAGGATTTTCTGATGCGGCCCCGCAAGAGCCGCATCTTCTACGAGGGCAAGTACTTCGACTATCCGATCAAGGCGAGCAACGCCCTGATCAACCTGGGCCCGATCGAGGCGGTCCGGTGCGTGGCGTCGTACGCGGCGGCCCGGATCCGCCCGCCGAAGGATCAGACCAATTACGAGGGGTGGTTGGTGGCCCGATTCGGCTGGCGCCTGTACCGCACCTTCTTCAAGACCTACACCGAGAAGCTCTGGGGTGTGCCGGTGTCGGAGATGCCCGCGGACTGGGCCGCGCAACGGGTCAAGGGCCTGTCGCTGGGCAACGCCATCGTCAACGCGCTCTTGCCCAAACGGAACCAGAAGGACATCACCTCACTCATCGAGGAATTCCAGTACCCCAAGTACGGCCCGGGCATGATGTGGGAGGTGTGCCGCGACACGGTCGAAACCAAGGGCTCGACGGTCACCATGGAGACCACCGTCACCGCGATCCGCCACGCCGAGGGGCGCGCGACGAGCGTCACGGGCACCCATCCCGATGGCAGCACGACCGAGTACCCGGCGACCGAGGTGATCTCCTCGATGCCGATCTCGCACCTGCTCGAGGCGATGGACCCGCCGGTGCCCGACGAGGTGAAAGCCGCCGCGGCCGACCTGCGCTACCGCGACTACCTGATCGTGGCGCTCGTGCTGGAAGAGGCCAGCATCGACTTCGACGACAACTGGATCTACATTCACGACCCGGCGGTGCGCACGATGCGGATCCAGAACTTCGGGTCGTGGTCGCCCTACATGGTCAAGGATGGCTTCAACACCCTCGGGCTGGAATACACCGTGTGGGAAGGTGACGACGAGTGGAACATGGCCGACGAGGATCTCGTGGCGCGCGCCAAGGTGGAGCTGGAGCAGCTCGGGCTGGCCCACATCTCCGAGATCCGTGAGGGCTACGTGGTGCGCCAGGCAAAGGCGTATCCGATCTACGACGATCGTTACCGGGCGAACGTGGATGTGCTGCGGGCCTGGCTGGGCGAACATGCCACGAACGTGCACCCGGTCGGGCGCAACGGCATGTTCCGCTACAACAATCAGGACCACTCGATGTTCACGGCGATGCTCACCGTCGAGAACATCATGACGGGCACCTCCCATGACGTTTGGGAAGTCAACGTCGAAGAGGAATACCACGAGGAATCCGGGTCACCCCCGCCGGGGGTCGAGCGACCAGCCGGCAGCCACGGCACCGGCCGTGACGCCCCGGTCATCAGCCGCGAGACCCTGCAGACCCAC
>DASSYG010000257.1:0-9636 GCA_035703405.1 Acidimicrobiales bacterium
CCCCGCCCGGATCGGGCCACCGGGGAGGCGGTCGATCTCTTCGAGGTCGCTCTGGCCGACGTCGCCGATCCACAGGTCACCCTGATCGGGGTCGATCGAGAACCGCCACGGATTCCGGAGCCCCGTCAGGTAGATCTCCGGAGCGCCCTCGCCGTTGGCGGCATAGGGGTTGTCGTCGGGAATGCCGTACGGCTTGCCGTCTGCGGGGTGTTCGGGGTCGATGCGCAGGATCTTGCCCAGCAGCAACTCGGGATTCTGTGCGTGCTGCTGCGCGTCCCTCTGCGGACCCCCGTCGCCGAACCCGGCATAGAGCAGGCCGCCGTCGTCGACGGCGATGTTGCCGCCCTTGTGGAAGTCCGTACCCATCTGGTCGACGCGGAGCAGGGTCGTGCGGCGACCGATCCGGATGTCGTCGCCTGCGCCGGTGATCGGCGCCGCGTCGACGCGCGAATCACCATTGGCGACGTTGTAGCTGAGATACAGCGTGTCGCCACTCTTGTCGAAGGCCAGTCCCAGGAGTCCCTTCTCGCCGTCGGTTGCGATGATCGAGGTGAGGTCGGCGACGGCGCCGGGGTGCACGGTCAAATCGCCCGAAGCGGCCCGCACGGTGACGAGACGGACCTTGCCGGCCCGTTCGGCAAGGAAGAGCTGATCGGGATGCCCCGGCCGGGTGACCAGTGCCATGGGGTCGGCCGCCTCGGCGACGGTCGTCAGTTGCACCTGCACCTTGTCGAGTGACCCGTCCCGTGCCGGGTCGGCCACCGAGGGAAAGCTGCCGTCAGGGAGCGTGTCGGGGGTCTGCAACCCCGTCGCGGTCGACGGCGGAGCCGTCGTCCCTGGCGTGCTCGTCGCCGTCGAGTCAGTTCTCGTCGACGTCGAGGCGTCATCGGACCCGCTGCTGCACGCGCCGACGAGCACCAACGCGACCACGCCGGCGGCGATCGACCGCAGGGGACGGCGACCCGGGCGGTGATGTCCCGTCACGACATCCGCCGGATCAGACCCTCTTGGACGACCGAGGCGACGAGGCGTCCGTCGCGTGCATAGAGCAGGCCGCGTGCCAGGCCCCGGCCGTCCGACGCACTCGGCGTGTCCTGGTGGTACAGCAGCCATTCATCGGCGCGGAACGGACGATGAAACCACATGACGTGGTCGATGCTGGCCATCATCAGGTTGGTCTCGTCGTAGTCGCCGCCGTGGGGGAGCAGCGTCGTGTCGAGCAGCGTCATGTCACTGGCATAGGTCATCACGCACGCATGCAGCATCGGGTCGTCGCCCAGGGTGCCATCGGCGCGCAGCCAGACGCGCTGATAGGGGGAGAGGCGGGTGCGCCGGTCCGGCGGCGACCAGTCGACGTGACGCGTGTCGATCGGTCGGGGACGGGTGTACCAGGCGCCGAGTTCGTCCGCGAACGGCGCCCAGCGGGTGGCGAAGTCGGGCAGTTCCTCGGGCGGCGTGACCTCGGAGATCGGGAACTGGTGGTCCAGGCCGTCTTCTGGCGTGTGGAACGACGCCGACATGTTGAAGATCGCGCGCCCGTGCTGGATCGCCACGACCCGGCGGGTGCTGAACGAGCGGCCGTCACGGATCCGGTCGACCTCGTAGAGGATCGGAATCGTCGGGTCACCCGGGCGAAGGAAATAGGCGTGCAGCGAGTGCACGAGAAATCCGGGTTCGGTCGTGCGGGCGGCAGCAACGAGAGCCTGACCGGCCACCTGACCGCCGAAGACCCGTTGGACGGTCTCATCGGGGGAGGTCCCACGGAACACGTTCACTTCGATCGCTTCCAGGTCCAACAGGGCGACGAGCCGGTCGACGGCATCCTGGGGCATCGGGTGAGTTTCGCATACCGCCATCCGAACCGCCCCCGGCCCCGCCCCAGCGCGCACTCCGGACCTCGTCGCCGCTGTGCACGGATGGCGCGCGCCTTGCGACGGGTTCCCTAACATGCGAAACCCATGAGCGACGACTCCGGCCAGGCCAAGACCTTCCCCGACGGTTTCGTCTGGGGAACTGCCACCGCCTCCCATCAGATCGAGGGCGGCAACACCAACAACGACTGGTGGGCCTGGGAGCACACCGACGGTTCGGGCTGCGCCGAGTCGAGTGGCGATGCCTGCGACTCGTGGCACCGATGGTCCGACGACGTCGATGCGGTCGCCGCGATGGGTCTGGGCGCCTACCGGTTCTCCCTCGAATGGAGCCGGATCGAACCTGCGCGAGGCGAGTTCTCCCCGGTCGCACTCGGTCGCTACCGCGCCCTGTGCGAGGCGCTGCGTGCCCGCGGCATCACGCCGGTGGTCACCTTGCACCACTTCACGACCCCGCAGTGGGTCACCGCGACAGGCGGCTGGGAGAACCCCGCTACCGTTGATGTGTTCGCCGAGTACTGCCGGGTCGTCACCGAGGCACTCGGTGACGTCGCCGGGGCGATCTGCACGATCAACGAACCCAACATCGTGGCGACGATGGGGTATCTGGCCGGTGTCTTCCCGCCTGGCCGCCAGGACATTCCCGCCCGTCGGGCAGTGAACGCAAACTTCGTCGTTGCGCACCGCCGTGCCGTCGAAGTGGTGCGCGCACACGCGCCCGGCGTGCCGGTCGGGTTGACCCTGTCGATGGCGGAGTACGAGGCGCTCCCCGGCGGTGAGGCGAAGCTGGCCCAGATCCGTCGTGGCATGGAGGACGTGTTCCTCGATGCCGTCGACGGCGACGACTTCCTCGGCGTGCAGGCCTACTCCCGCACCTTCGTCGACGCGGACGGGCAACGCTTCGAAGGCGCGGCAGGCGTCCCGATGCTCGTGATGGGCTACGAGTTCCGACCCGAAGCACTCGAGGCGACCCTGCGCCGAGCCTGGGAGGTCACCGGTGGGCGGGTGCCGCTGTGGGTCACCGAGAACGGGATCGGCACCGATGACGACACCCAGCGCACCGACTACGTCCACCAGGCGCTCCAGGGCGTCCTGCGGGTGATCGACGACGGAATCGACGTGCAGGGTTACACGTACTGGTCGCTGCTCGACAACTTCGAATGGGCGTTCGGCTACGCCCCCCGCTTCGGGCTCGTCGAGGTGGACCGATCCAGCTTCGTCCGCACCCCCAAACCGTCAGCCGAGTGGTTCGGTACCGTCGCCCGGTCGAACCGACTCGTCCCACCACCGTCCCCCTGACCGGCCCCGACCGGGCTTGGCCGTTCGAGGGGGCCGCTCGGATAGCCTTCCCGCCGTGGCTGTGAGTCCCAAAGGGGCGATCGCGTTCGCTCGAACCGACGCCGGACGCAAATGGATCAAGTACTCGATGGTGTCGGTCGTGGGCATGACCGTCAGCCAGATCTGCATCGTCATCCTCACCCGTGGCTTCGGCGTGCCCGACGTGCTCACCAACTTCATCGCCGTGGCGATCTCGTCGATTCCCGCATACCTGCTGAACCGGGCCTGGGTGTGGGGCAAGCACGGCAAGAACCACCTCACCAAGGAAGTGATCCCGTTCTGGGCCTTCTCGTTCGCCGGCCTGGTGTTCTCGTCGCTGCTCGTCGCCTGGATCGGACCCGACCTCGCCCACGGCGAGACCGCCACGGCCACCGACACCCTCAGGGTGATGCTGGGCAACGTGGGTGGCTTCGGGATCCTCTGGGTCGCGAAGTTCTTCGTGCTCGACAAGCTGCTCTTCGGCAACCAGCAGCACCTGCCCGACTACGAGCTCTCAGACGTCGACGACGAGGTCATCGAAGACGCCTGACGCGCCCACCGGGGGCCCGATCAGCCCGCCGGTCGGTGGCCGTTCGCCAGACAGCGACCTGTACGATTGTCACGATGCCCGCCGTCGTCCGCGCCACCGAACTCGCGCGGCGGCACCTGGGCAAGCGATTTTTGCTGTACGCGGTGGTCTCGGGTGTCGCGACCGTGATCACCCAGGTCACCCTCGCGGTGCTGCACGGCCTCGTGGGGTGGCGAGCATCGCTGTCGAACATCGCTGCGGTCTGCATCGCCACGCCGGTCAGCTATTACATGAACCGGGCCTGGGTCTGGCAGAAGCGGGGCAAGAGCAACCTCACCAAAGAGGTCGCCCCGTTCTGGGCGTTCTCGTTCGCCGGCCTGTTGCTCTCGACTCTGCTCGTCGGCCTCGTCGCACTTTGGCAGAACGTTCCCGTGGGTGATCGACCCACCGCGTTCCAGCAGCTCCAGATCAACCTGGCGAACGCGGTCGGTTTCGGAATCCTGTGGCTCATCCAGTTCTTCGTGCTCGACAAGATCTCGTTCAAACCGCACGTCGGCCGCGGGGCGCAGGCCACCGCCGAGACCGACGATGCCGGGGCCGAAGCGCAACGGGTCGCACCGCCACTCCACAACGTCTCGAGCGAAGCAGAGACCTGGTGAACGACCCCACGCTCGCCACGTTGTCCGACGACCGTCGCACCAAGGCCGTCGCGGCGCGCGGCTTCATGCCCACCGACGAGGGCGAAGCGCTCTTCGAAGCTGCCCGGGACGCGGCGGCGGCAGTCCCGGGGGCGCCGCTGGTCGAGATCGGCACCTACTGCGGCAAGTCATCGATCTGGCTCGGCTCCGCAGCGGAACACGCCGGCACGGTGCTGTTCACCGTCGACCACCATCGTGGATCCGAAGAGAACCAGGCCGGATGGGAACACCACGAACCCGACCTGGTCGACCCGGCCGTGGGCATGCTCGACACCCTCGGCGTGTTCCGCCACACGATCGCCGACGCCGACCTGGAAGCTTCGGTGATCGCGGTGGTCGGCGATTCACCGGTGGTCGCCTCGCACTGGTCGACGCCCGTCGCTTTGGTGTTCATCGACGGCGGACACGGATCGGAGCCCGCCCATACCGACTACGAGGTGTGGACCCCGAAGATCGCGCCGCACGGTCTGCTGTGCATCCACGACGTGTTCCCGAACCCGGCCGACGGGGGTCGTCCGCCCTTCGAGATCTACCGGCGGGCGCTCGACTCGGGGCAGTTCACCGAACTCCGGGCCGTGGGTTCGCTACGCGTCCTGCGGCGGCTCGACGGCGTCTGATCCGGCAGGATCACCGGAGAACCCGGTGGGTGCCGACGTCGTCGGATGGTCGTCCGCCCACACCGAGTTGACGACCACCGAATAGACGAAGACCCGGCTGAAGATCAACAACCACGCCAAGATCGCGAAGACGGTGCCCAACGCGCCATAGGTCGCCGACGAGTTCGCCACCAGTCGGGGCAGCAGCACCGTGCCGATCGTCTTGAGGACCTCGAAGCCGATCGCGGCGACGATCGCCCCGGGCAGGAGTCGGCGCGGTGAGGGACGTTCGGCGTCGAGAAACCAGAACGTCCAGGTGAACAACGCGACGTCGATGGTGAAGCTCAGCAGCAATGTCAGCGGCGCGGTCCAGACCGGCACCCAGTTCAGCACCGTCGAGATCGCGATCGAGACCGTCAGAATCGCACCCGCCCCGAGGAGCCACGGAATGCCCATGACCCGGGCACGGATCCCCTTCACCGTGACCCGCTCGGGAAGGTTCACCGCGTACCGCAGGGCTCCGACCAGGCTCAACCCCGACCAGGCCATGCCGATCACTCCGATGATCGACCCTGCGGCGCCGCTCTCGCGGGCCCGATCGAGGGTGTCGGTCAACGTCTTGGCTGCGTTGCCGGTCAAACCCAGAAAATCCACGACGTCGTCGGCCAGGTGGGGATTCGAACCGGTGAGCAGACCGAAGATCGAGACGACGACGAGCAGCAGCGGAAACAGCGAGATGAACGCGATGAGCGTGACGGCGTTCGCGACGTAGCCGCCGTTCAGATCGATCGTCCGGGTGATCACCTCGACCGGAAAGCGCAAGACCGGTCGGTGCTCGATGAACTGCGCGAACCTCGAGTCGGGATTCACTGTTCTGGCACGACCCTGACGCCTGGCTCAGTCACCGCCGGTCGCCTCAGGACCGGGCGTGACGCGTTCGTCTCAGACGTCGCGCAGCAGCGATTGGATGTCGGCAAGAGTGGATTCGTCCGGACCCTCGTCGTCGGTGCCGGCCTCGCGGGCTCGGGCCAAAAGTTCATCCGCGCCCCGGCTCGTCACCAGCTCGTCGCGGCCCGGATCGTCGCTTCTGGCCCGGCTCATGCGGGACGCCAGGCCGGTGCGCGTCGATTCGTTGCCGATCCGTGGCGTACGGCGGGGAGCATCCATAGGTGACACGCTAGTGCAAGGTCGGGTTCGCACCGACGCGGGCGCCGGGGGCGCCCACGTCAGTCACGGTCGGCGCGGACGTCGGAGCGGTCGTCGACGACCACTCGGGGCAGAACCGCATCCGGGTCGACGAACAGCAACGAGGCTCTGGTCGGAGCCGCCAACGCGTCAGCGGCGAGCACCACCGCCGCGGCGGTGTAGGTCGACTGTTCCGCAGCGGGGAAGTGGCCTTCATCCGGATAGACGGTCCCGGTCCAGTAGCGACCGCCGTCGACGCGGTGCTGCTGCGCCCATTCGAACAGATCGTGGGCGCGGTCCAGATCGCTGACCGAGGCGCACGCGATGGCGCACTCACAGGTCTCGGCGACGGTCACCCAGGGGCGGTCCGACACGCACCGGATCCCACGGCCGTCCATCGCGAAGGTGTCCCAGCGCTCGTCGAGCCGTGCCGCGCCTGCGTCACCGCTCAGCGCGCTCGACAACACCGGGTAGTACCAGTCCATCGCCCAGCGGTACTTCGGTGCGAATGCGTCGGGGACGTGCGCGATGACGTGGCCGAGACGTTCGGCGGAGAGTTCCCAGTCGGGCCGTTCGTGCCCGAGCAACTCGGCGAGCGCGATCGCGCACCGCAACGAGTGGAAGATGCTGGAGGAGCCGGTCAGGAGCGCGAACGGCCAGGGTGTGCCATCCGCGTGACGGGCCCAGAGGATCTCGCCACGGGGTGTCTGCAGGTCGAGCACGAAGTCGATCGCGCGCTCCACCATGGGCCAGGCTGCCTCGATGTAGGCACGGTCCTCGAACAACAGCCAGTGGTGCCAGATCCCGGCGGCCACGTACGCGCACACGTTCGCGTCGAGCTTGTCCTGCTCGACGCCGTCGGCGACATAGTACTGGTGCCAGGCGCCGTCGGGACGTTGCAGATCGGCGAGCCACGAATAGGCGAGCTCGGCCTCGGCACGGAACCCGGCGATCGCCAGGGCCATCGCCGCCTCGACGTGGTTCCACGGATCACAATGACCGCCGGGGAACCAGGGGATCATGCCCGAATCGAGCTGCCAGTCGGCGATCGCGGCGCTGGTCGCGGCCACCTGGACGTCGGTGATGACCCCGTCGATGGAGGGGACCGGAGGCGCGACCGGGTCGTCACCGAAGCCGGGCACCGGGTCGTCGTCTCGTGCTGGAGATTCAGGCACCGATTCTCGCTTTGTCCTGGTCGTTGAGCGTGCCGGAGCCGTCGCGCCCGTGATCGTGTCGTGCGGCAGTTCGTCGGGGCGGCTTTCGAGCGTACACGACAAGACTCTTTCCCAACACCGGGTTGAGCAGGTGCTCGGTGGTCCGGGTCACGTTCGACACGACTGGCGTACCCGACAGATCCCATACCAGGAGCTGGTGATAGGCCCGCACGAGGGGATGGTCGTCATTGGTCGGTCCCACTGCGCACCGCAACCACCAGTACGGCGAGTGCAGGGCGTGCGCCCGGTGTGAACCCTGGGGTTCCAGGCCGGCGTCGCGCATCCGCGAACGCAGCGTGGCTTCGCCGTAGACGCGGACATGGCCACCCTCGACGAACGGGGCATGGTATTCGTCGGACAGCGCCCAACAGATCTTCTCGGGGAACCACGACGGCACCGTCACCGCCATCACCCCACCGGGTCGCAACACCCGGGTGAGTTCCGCGAACGCGGCCGCGTCGTCGGGGACGTGTTCGAACACCTCCGAGGCGATGATCCGGTCGAAGCTGTCATCGGCGAACCCCAGATTGCAGGCGTCGCCGTTGACGGCCACCCCACTGGAGGTCTCGGTGCCTTCTCCGGTCTCCCGCATCGCACCGACCAGGCCGAGCACCTCGGGCAGTTCGTCGTACGCGTAGTCGAGCGCGACCACCCGTGCGCCTCGCCGGTAGGCCTCGAAAGCATGGCGACCGCCGCCGCAACCCAGATCGAGCAGGCGGTCCCCGGCGCGCAGACCCAGGCGGTCATAATCGACGGTCAACACGGGCGGCTCCTCGCCGTTCTCTGTTCGGCGAGCAGGGCACGGTACTGCTCGATCGTCCTGGCGGCGGTCCGCTGCCAACTCCAGTGCTCGGCGACCCGCGCCCGGCCGGCGGCGCCGATCCGGTTGCGCAGGTCCTCGTCGAAGAGCGCGTCACGCAACGCCACCGTGAGAGCCTCGGAATCACCGGGCGGGACACAGAGTGCGGTCTCGTGATCGTTGCCGACCACCTCGGGCAGCGCGCCGCCGGTGGTCGCCACCACCGGGATCCCGCACGCCATCGCTTCGATCGCCGGCAGCGAGAACCCTTCGTACAACGACGGGACGACCGCGACCTGGGCCTCGGCGTACAACTCGACGATGCGCTCGTCGGGCACGCCCGACACCCAGGAGATGTGTGGTTCGAGACCCAGCGCGTCGATCTTGGCGGCCGTCGTACCGCCTTGCTTCTTGCGCCCGATCACGGTCAGGTGGATGTCGTCGCGTTCGGTCCGCAGCTTGGCCACGGCGTCGAGCAGGTAGGTCAGGCCCTTCATCGCCGAATCCGCCGATGCGGTGGTCACCAGGTGCCCAGGTCGGCGGGCGACGTCGGGCATCGGGCGGAACAACTCGGGGTCGACGCCCACCGGCACGACGTGCATCCGCGACGGATCGACCTTGTGGTCACGCACGATGTCGTTGAACGAGTTCTCCGACACGGTCATGACCCGCTGCATGCGCTTGGCGACCTGGGTCTGCATGCGGGTGAAGGCATACCAGCGGCGTACCGACAGGCGACGGTAGAAGCCGTCGACCTGGCCGAGTTCGAGCCGGCGGTCCACGGTGATGGGGTGGTGGATCGTCGCGATGAGCGGGAAGTCCCGCTGGATCCCGAGAAGCCCGTAGCCGAGCGTCTGGTTGTCGTGGACGAGGTCGAACTCGCCGATGCGCCGACGCAGGTGATCCCAGGCGCGCAGCGAGAACGCCAGCGGTTCGGGGAACGTCCCGTTCGAGAAACTCGCCACCTCGACCCAGTCGGTCCAGTGCTTCAGTTCCCAGGTGCCCGGCATGCGCATCGGGAAGTGGTCGTTGTAGATCTCCAGACTCGGCAGTTCCACCAGCCGCACCCGCTCATCGAGCACCGGATACGGCGGCCCGCCGAGCACCTCGACGTGGTGGCCCGCGTCGGCCAAAGCCTTGGACAGATGACGGATGTAGATCCCCTGGCCACCGACGTGGGGTTTCCCTCGATACGCGAGCAATGCGACGCGCAGAGGACTCTCGGAGATCGGCATCAGGTGGCGATCATCGGGTGGTGTAGGGCAGCGAGGGCACACATGAGGTCACCAGCCTTCCCAATGACTGACCGTGCGGTCAAGTGGAGGCGATCGAGGTGTCGGCCGTGGCGCCGTCTCCGCGCTCGTCGTCGCCTCCGTCGCGCCGGTGCGCGCCGCGCCGCGGACCGCGGCCCGACACGACCCACCCGG
>DASSYG010000321.1:0-4459 GCA_035703405.1 Acidimicrobiales bacterium
GGTGCCGCCGGCTGCGATGCCCGGTTCGATCGAGGCGAGCGACTGGTGTTCGACGACGGTGTCGCCCACGCCGACCGTGCACCGGATCCTCCCCGAGACCGGCGCCGTGATGAGGTGTTCCATCTTCATCACCTCGAGTACCATCACCGTCGCGCCACGCAGCACGTGGTCGCCATCGGCAACCCGAACTGCCGCGACCGTTGCCGCCATCGGTGCGGAGATGGAGATGAGATCGTCGTGCTCGGGGTCCGCAGCCATCGTTCAGACCTAGCACAGTCGGTGCCCGGCGTAGATGCGCCCGCTCGGTAGCGTCGCTGAGATGCTCGTGCGCCGTCTCGTGGTCTTCGTCAACGCCGCCGCAGGCTCGGTCGAAGCCGACGGCGACGATGCCGGGAAGGAGCAGCGGTGCATCAGCGACGCGTTTGCTGCGGTGGCCCCTGAGGTGGACGTGCGGGTCGAGATCGTCGACCCGGCGGAGCTGCAGGATCGGATCATCCGGGAATGGGATTCGACGCCGCGTCCGGATGCGCTGGTGGTCGCCGGTGGCGACGGCACCGTCAACAATGCGGCCAATGCCGCCGCGGGCACCGACATCGTGCTCGGCGTCCTGCCACGGGGAACGTTCGATCACTTCGCCGGTGATCTGGGCCTGCCCACAGACCTCGAAGGGGCCGCTGCCGCGCTCGTCGAAGGCGGGATCCGACGGGTCGACGTGGCCGAGGTGAACGGTCGCGTGTTCGTGAACAACTCCCTCGTCGGTCTGTACCCGAAAATGGTCGCGATCCGCGACGAGGTCATGGACGACCGGGGCTGGGGCAAGATCCGGGCCGTTCCCCTGGCCGTGCTGCGGATGCTCCGGGCATTTCCGACCCATCGACTCGATCTTCACGGATCGAACGACTTCGTACGACGGGACGTGCGCACCCCGATGCTCTTCGTGGGCAACGGGATCTACGAGGCCACCCCCGGTGCGCCGCCGACGCGGGAGCGTCTCGACGGCGGCGTCCTGGGAGTCGAGGTGATGGCAGGTGCGACTCGGAGGCGACTCGTGCGTGCCGGCCTCTACGCGCTGTTACGTGGCACCTCTGGAGCGACCGACGTCCACCGGGCCTCGTTGGAACGGCTCGAAGTGCGGAGCCGTGCTGCCCGATTGCAGGTGGCCGTCGACGGCGAGATCGACTGGTTCACCCCACCACTTCATTACCGGATGCGTCCGGCCGACCTCCGCATCCTCGCTCCGCTGGTCACACCGGACCCATCGGTCCCACCGGCGACATCGTGAGATCCGCCGTCGTTCAGAAGAGCCGGAGCTCGGTGGACTCGATCCCGCGCAACTCGTCGTAGTCGACTTCGAGGGTGACGATCTCCCGATCGCCGGCGAGCACCTTGGCCTGCGGCTTGATCGACTGGGCCACGAACATGCCCCGCACCGGTCGCAGCAATGGATCACGGTTGAGGTACTCCAGGTACCGGGTGAGCTGCTCGACTCCGTCGATCTCGCCACGGCGCTTGATCTCCACCGCCACCGTGGTGCCGTCCGCCGCCTTGCACAGCAGGTCGACCGGGCCGATGTCGGTCGGGTATTCACGGCGCACGAGTGAGAGGTCGAGGACCGACTCGCTGTGCTCGGCGAGCAACTCCTGGAGGTGCGCCTCGACCCCGTCCTTTTCGAGTCCGGGGTCGTCGCCGAACTCGATCGAGGTGTCGCTGAGGACCTCCGCGAGTGCAATGACGAGGCGCTCGCCCTTGGGATTGGTGACGGTCCAGGTCGTCGCATCGTCGGTGACCAGCCGATTCGGTGCGTTCATCCAGTTGAGTGGCTTGTAGGCACCGCCGTCGGCATGGATGGCCACGCAACCGTCGGACTTGACCATGATGAGACGGATCGCCTCGGGCAGGTGGGCGGTGAGCCGCCCCACATAGTCGACCGTGCACCGGGCCACGACGAGTCGCACGATCGGCTCAGCTCTTCTTGGAGCGGGCGAGGCGCTTTCGGATCAACGCACGCCGGTCCTGCAGGTCGCGGTAGGTGAGTGACTCGGTGACGGTGGGATCGACGCCGTAGCCGGCCTTGAGTCCGTCCAGGTTCATCGACCAGCCGCCCATGATGGCGCCGAGATCGCGGCTGAGCTGTTCGGAGTGACGGGTGGTGAACGCCGTCGTGATGTCGGCCAACTCGGCGAACAGGTCCAGGTCGGGGGCCAGCGTGGCGATCGCCCCGTCGAGGAAGACCATGTTCTTGACGAAAAGCATCAGATCCTTGGGCAACCGCGCGCCCATGCCCAACAGCGCCTTGATCACCCGCTGCATCTCGCCGGTGAGTGCTTCGGGCGACATCTCGGTCAGGTCCACCGCCGGCTGGTCCAGTCCCAACTCGGCGATGACCGCGGCGACGTCGGTGTCGGCAGGGAGCGCACCGAGGTCTCGCAACGCGGTGACCTGTCCTTCGAGATTGTTGGCGGTGGCGCTCATCACGAGCTGCAGAAACGCCAGCCGATGTGAGGTGTCGAGTCGTCCGGTGATGCCGAAGTCCAACAGGGCGGTGCGGCCGTCGGCCATCACCAGCAGATTTCCCGAGTGCAGGTCGCCGTGGAAGATGCCCTTGAGCATGCAACCTTCCAGGAAGGCGATCATGCCGGTCCTGATGATGTTGTCGGTATCGATCCCGGCTGCGATGATCGCGTCGGCATCGCTGAACGGGTAGCCGTGGATCCGTTCCATCACCAACATGCGCGGGGTGACCAGTTCGGGGTGGGGCCGGGGAATGACCCAGCCGCGCTCACCCAGGTCGGCGAGATCCCGGGCGATGTCGATCATGTTCTCGGCTTCGAGCCGGAAATCGAGTTCCTCGACGATCGTGTCGGCGAACAGCTCGACCAGGGCGGGAGGGTTGGCCAGGGCGGCGATCGGAATGCGGCCGACCAGTAGCGGCGCGAGCCAGGCCATGACGCGCAGGTCACGGCGCACCAGCGCGGCGACCTGGGGACGTTGGACCTTGACCACGACCTCTTCGCCGGTCACCAGCGTGGCCGCATGGACCTGTGCGATCGACGCCGCCGCGATCGGGGTGCGGGAGATGTCGAGGAATACCTCGTCGAGTTCGCAACCGAGTTCTTCGACGAGTAACCGTTCGACGGCTTCGAAGGGTTCGGGTGGCACCTGGTCGCGGCACTTTCTGAACTCGGCGACGAGATCCTCGGGGAAGATCCCCTCACCCGACGAGATGATCTGGCCGAGCTTGATGTAGGTGGGCCCGAGTGCCTCGGCGGCTTCTCGCAACCGGCGGGCCAATCCGGCGGTCGAGTGCTCGCGGAATCGCCAGCCGGTGAGCGCAGCGCCCAGACGCCACGTGACGGTGCCGATGCGCCGCGCGGGCGGGAGCAGGCGGCGCCGCGTGAGCACTGGCACCTGGGCGTTCACGCGTCGGCGCACGACACCGAGGCCGCGTCGCCACGTCAGATGCTCGGGATCATCGAGTTGCCACGGGCCGTCATCGGTGAAGGCGCCCATCGCCAGGTCGGCACGCATCGGGGATGATTCTCGCGCCTGCGTGGTCACCGGGCGACATTCTTCGCGTAGGGCGCGAGCAGGTGCAGAGTGACCGCCGCCAGCTCGGGACGGCAGATCACCAGGTCGGGCAGATACGGCACGCCGGTGTTGTATTCCAGTGGCGACCCGTCGAGTCGAGAGGTGTGCAGACCGGCCGCTCGGGCGACCCCGATCGGGGCTGCGGAATCCCACTCCCATTGACCCCCGGAGTGCGCGTAGACGTCCGCCGCGCCCAACACGACCATCATCGCCTTGGCGCCGGCAGAACCCATCGGAACCAGCGTGCCTTTGAGGCCTTCTTCGAGATCGTCGGCCCAGGCCGGTGGACGCGACCTCGAGACCACGATCCGTGGGGTCGTCGGGGCCTCGGGAAGCGCCGCCGGAGCAGGGTCCGTGGTCAGCAGCAGCTTCTGGGCGGGCAGTGCCACGGCCGCCGCGGTGGGTTGATGCTGTTCGACCAGGGCGACGTGGACCGCCCAGTCACCGCGGCGCCGCTCGCCATATTCGCGGGTGCCGTCCAGGGGATCGACGATCCAGACCCGGTCGGCCGCGACCCGTTCGGGGTCGGCTGCGGTGCGGGACTCAGGTGACTCCTCGGAGAGCACCACGTCATCGGGCATCGCAGCGTGGAGTTCGGTCATCAACAACTCGTGGGCGTGCCGGTCACCTTCGGCCCT
This sequence comes from Acidimicrobiales bacterium, assembly GCA_035703405.1. Classification (GTDB taxonomy): domain Bacteria; phylum Actinomycetota; class Acidimicrobiia; order Acidimicrobiales; family Iamiaceae; genus JAFDWI01. The sequence goes on from DASSYG010000321.1 coordinate 4,227, forward strand.
GAGTCGTTCGGGACCGGCGCCGTCACCGATGAGCCGCTCGCGGAGCGAGACGAGCATCGCGCCGCATTCGTGGGCGAGGTTCGCGGCGAGGCGGTGATCGTCGTCGGTGGCCATCAGGCCCCGACCCTACGTCGCAGAAGGGCGTCGGGCTGTCACTCAGCCACTCGATTCCTTGCCTCGCTCGTACCTTGCCCGGTTGTGAGGCCCGCACATTCGCTGCAGGTTCTCGAGAA
>DASSYG010000390.1:0-2707 GCA_035703405.1 Acidimicrobiales bacterium
GGATCCCGGCTGAACGACACGGCCCGGTCATCGAAGATCGACGGAGTCGACATCGCCGAGGTGTGCGCGATGCAGATCAGCGACGCGGCTCAGTGGGTGCGCACGATCGAAGATGCGTCGGTGCGACCCCTGGTCGACAAGCTCAGCGAGACCCTCGACGCGTTCGAGGCGATCGGGCTGGGCTATCTCTCGCTCGACCGTCCGGCCGGCACGCTCTCGGGCGGTGAGGCCCAGCGGACCAAACTCGTCCGCCACCTCGGCTCCGCGCTCACCGACGTCACCTACGTGTTCGACGAACCCACCGCTGGGCTGCACCCCCACGACGTGGCCCGCATGGGAGGCCTGCTCGAGAACCTGCGCGACGCCGGCAACACCGTGCTCGTGGTCGAACACGACCCGGCAATCATCGCGTTGGCCGACCACGTGGTCGACCTGGGTCCGGGAGCCGGGGTCGACGGCGGCACGGTCACCTTCGCCGGTACCGTGGCCGGGTTGCGTCGCAGCGGCACGCTGACGGGCCGTCACCTGGCCGACCCGGCGCAGCTCAAGGATGACCTTCGGGTCGCCGAGCAGATACTCGAGGTGCGTGGGGCGTCGTTGCACAACCTGGACGACGTCGACGTGGACGTGCCCCTCGGGGTGTTGTGTGTGATCACCGGGGTGGCCGGGTCTGGCAAGAGCTCGCTCGTCACCGACGCGATCGCCGGACGAGACGGCGTGGTCACCGTCGACCAGGCGCCCATCAGAGGGTCACGTCGCTCCTCGGTGGCGACGTTCACCAAGGTGCTCGACCCGATCCGTAAGGCGTTCGCGAAGGCGAACGACGTGAAACCGTCGCTGTTCAGTCCGAACTCCGAAGGCGCCTGCCCGGGCTGTGCCGGACTCGGGGTGATCTACAGCGACCTGGCGCTCATGGGCGACGTGGCCGTGCGGTGCGAGGAGTGCGACGGACGTCGCTTCGGAGACGACGTACTCGCGCTCGGATTCGGCGGGAAGTCGATCGCGGACGTGTTGGAGTCCTCGGTCGACGATGCCGCCGCGTTCTTCGACGACGGTGACGGCGCGGTGCCGGCCGCGGCGCGGATCCTGCAGCGCCTCGTCGACGTCGGCCTCGGCTACGTGGGGCTCGGCCAGGCCCTGCCGACCCTGTCGGGTGGCGAGCGTCAGCGGCTGAAGTTGGCGACCCACCTGGGCGGCAAGACCGACGTGTTCGTGCTCGATGAACCCACCACCGGGTTGCATCTCGCCGATGTCGGTCGACTGCTCGGACTGCTCGACCGGATCGTCGACGACGGCCGCTCGGTGATCGTCGTCGAGCACGACCTGGCGGTGATGGCGCACGCCGACTGGATCATCGACCTCGGCCCCGGCGCCGGCCACGACGGTGGACGGGTCGTGTTCGAAGGCACCCCCGCCGACCTCGTCGCCACAGCATCCACCGTCACCGGCGAACACCTCGCCGCCGCCGTCTGAACCAGGCGGGCCTCCGAGCGTGCCCGCCCGAACCCTCGGCTCGATTCGTCGAATGGCTGTTGATGTCACCGCTTCTTCGCATCGATCTCGGCTTGGTACTTGGCTCGGTTGTGGGGTCCGCAGAGGCGTTGCAAGTTGTCGAGAATCGTGGGGCCACCGAGCGGGTAGGGCTGTTTGTGGTCGTATTCGAGCTGGGCTCGGGCGTGACAGCCGGGCTCTTGGCATTCGTCTTGTCTGGCGTCGATGACGCGGCGTTGGCGGCGGGTTGGATGGCGGCGTCTCGGGCTGGCGTCGATGGGTTGACGCGCATTGTCCGACAAGAGCAGTGAGATGAATGCGTCGGGCAACAATCGGGTGACGGCGTTGTCGGTCAGGGGTGTGCCGTCGGCCAGGGTGTTGCCGTCTTGGGTGACGTGGACGACGACTTCGGCGTCCACGGTGGCGGTTCCGGCCTGGGTGACGACCGTGACCAGGGCGTCAGCGCGTTGCTGGGCGAGGCTCGGACCATTGCGGTGGGAGTGGTCGGTGGCTCCCATGGGAGTCACGGTCACGGTCTTGTCGATCATCGCGCACACCCCCGCGGCGTCAGCGGGAGCGAGCCGGGCGGTGATCCGAACCATCCCATCAGCCTCGGTGCGCCACGAAACGCAGCGTTCGGTGTGGTGGCGGGCGTCGATGTCGTCCTGGGTCTCGGTGCGGTGCGACCAGCACGCCAGCGCCGTAGCGAGGCCCGAGGTCGGGGTGACCGAAGCCAGATGAACGAGTTCTTCGGCGTGCTCGACACTGAGATGCGCGACGAGCATCCGGGCTTTCGCGTAGCTCACGTCACCACATGCCATCGCGGTGTCGAGTTCTGGGTACTCACGCATCGCACGGGCGACGCGGACCTGGTTGTGCGCGGTGACCCGTTCGATGTCGCACCGATCGGCCAGCCACGCCGCACACGACAGGGCACCGGTCAGCAGGTAGGCACCGCGATCGTCGTGCTCGCCGATCAACCTCAACAGGTCATAGGTCGCGTTCGACAGGTGGGTCACGAGGCCGATGATCTCGGACTCCAAGCGATCGTTCGCCAGTTGCGCCGGTCTCACGCCTGTGGAGTCGAGAGGCTCCAATGGGAGCGCGGCATCGGCGTCGGCCTCGACCGATGAAGTCGACGTTCCGGTCGCTCCCGTGCGGTCTGTTTGTGTGGTTTCCTGTCGCATCGGATCGTCCCTCTTCTGCTGTTGATCTC
>DASSYG010000072.1:0-2690 GCA_035703405.1 Acidimicrobiales bacterium
CCAGCCAGGCGAGCTTCGAGATGGTGAGCGCGGCGACCGGCACGCTGCCACAACGCTGCGCCCAGTCCTCGGCGCCGAGGCGGTCGACCAACTCGCCGGCTTCGGGAGCCGACTCGGTGTCGTTCCACAACTTGGCGGGCCGTAACGGTCGGTCGTCGGCACCGAGCGCGACCATGCCGTGTTGCTGGGCCGCGACGCTGAGCGCGTCGACCGTGGCCGCGTGGCCGCTCAGGAGCGCCTCGAGGGCCGCCCACCATTTTTCCGGGTCGACTTCGCTGCGCGGCGGTGACGTCACCGGATGGGGGAGCCGGTCGCGGGCGACCAGCGTGCCGTCGTCGAGGTCGCGCACCTCGACGGTGACGGACTGAGTGGAGGAATCCACACCGGCGACGGCCCCGGTCACGGCCGTCGTACCGCCGCTCTGCGTTCGCGCCCGAGACTCCTGACCATGGGGCTAGCTTCGCACGTGCACCACCGCCACACGATGGGGACGCGCACCATGGCCGATCAGTTCCAGCCGACTCCCGAGGATCGCGTCACCTTCGGGCTCTGGACGGTGGGCAATCCCGGGCGTGACCCGTTCGGACACGAGACCCGGACGCCGCTCGACCCGGTGGAGACCGTGCACCGCCTCGCCGACCTCGGCGCGTACGGCGTGAACTTCCATGACAACGACCTCGTCCCGATGGATGCCACACCGGCCGAGCGCAGTGCGATCGTGGCACGGTTTCACGATGCCCTCGACGCGACCGGCCTGGTCGTCCCGATGGTCACGACGAACCTGTTCAGCCATCCGGTCTTCAAGGAGGGTGCCTTCACGGCGAACGACCCGGCGGTCCGGCGGTACGCGGTCGCCAAGGCGCTCGACGCGATCGACCTCGGCGCCGAGTTCGGTGCCGAGACCTTCGTGATGTGGGGTGGCCGCGAAGGCTGCGAGTCCGACGCCGCCAAACCCATCGACGTGGCGCTCGACCGCTACCGCGAGGCCGTCGAGCTGTGTTGCGAGTACGTCCTGGAGGCGGGTATCACCATGCGCTTCGCACTGGAGCCCAAACCGAACGAGCCCCGTGGCGACATGTTGTTGCCCACCGTCGGCCACGCGCTCGCGTTCATCGGCGAACTCGACCACCCCGAGCTGGTCGGGTTGAACCCCGAGTTCGCGCACGAGACCATGTCGGGTCTGTCGTTCACCCACGCGGTCGCCAAGACGCTCTGGCACGACAAGCTGTTCCACATCGACCTGAACGGCCAACGTCCCGGCAAGTTCGACCAGGACTACCGCTTCGGGTCCGAAGGCATCCGCGATGCGTTCTACCTGGTGAAGCTGCTGGAGGATTCGGGCTGGGACGGCATGCGCCACTTCGACGCCCATGCCTATCGCACCGAAGACGCAGATGGCGTCTGGGACTTCGCCGCGGGCTGCATGCGCACCTATCTGATCCTCAAGGACAAAGCCGCCCGGTTCCACACCGATCCTGACATCGCCGAAGCCCTCCAGACCGTGGAAGTCGCCGGCCTCGCTGAGGCGACCCGACCGGATGGCGGCATTGCCGAACTCCGATCGACCCGCCACGACCCCGAGGCGCTGGCACGACGTGGCTACGGCGTCGAACGGCTCGACCAGCTCGTCACCGAATTGCTGCTGGGAGTGCGGTGAACCCAGCCAGCGGTGACGATCACGCGGACCGACGGATCGACGCCGACGAGGTCGACGCGGAGGCGGCCCGACTGTGCGCGGAACTGACCCTGGAGGAGAAGATCGACCTGCTCTCGGGCGACACGCCGTTCTGGCCCGGGCTCATCGAGATGGTCTGCGAGTGCTACAACCTCACCCCGTACGGCGCGGGTGCCGTGGACCGACTCGGCATCGACGGTATCCGCTTCACCGACGGACCCCGCGGCGTCACCGTCGGACACTCGACGTGTTTCCCGGTCGCCATGGCCCGCGGGGCCACCTTCGACCCTGACCTCGAAGAGCGTGTCGGTGACGCGATCGGCCGTGAGGCCCGCGCCCAGGGCGCCAACCTGTTCGCCGGGGTGTGTGTGAACCTGATGCGGCACCCCGCATGGGGCCGCGCCCAGGAGACCTACGGTGAAGACCCCGACCATGTCGGCGAGATGGGCGCCGCCCTGGTCCGGGGCGTGCAACGCCACGTGATGGCGTGTGTGAAGCACTTCGCCTGCAACTCCATCGAGGACGCCCGCTTCCGTGTCGACGTGGAGGTGTCCGACGAGGTGTTACGCGGCACGTACCTGGCCCCCTTCGCACGCATCGTGCGCGAAGGGGTCGCGGCGGTCATGTCGGCCTACAACTCGGTGAACGGCGAGTGGTGCGGCCAGAACCACGAGCTGCTCACGACGATCCTGCGGGACGAGTGGGGTTTCGAAGGCTTCGTCATGTCGGACTTCATGTTCGGCCTGCGCGACAGTGCCGCGGCGATCAATGCGGGGCTCGACCTGGAGATGCCCTTCGCCATGATCCACGACGCCCACCTCGCCGACGCGCATCGTCGAGGCGACGTCGACGAGGCGACGATCGACACCGCGGTGCGGCGGCTGCTGCGTACCCAACTCGCCTTCGCCGAGCCCACGGGTACGCCCGCCGACTATGCGCCCGACGTGGTCGCCTGCGACGCGCACCGTGCCCTCGCCCGGGAGGTGGCGACCCGTTCGATCGTGTTGTTGCGCAA
>DASSYG010000391.1:0-3771 GCA_035703405.1 Acidimicrobiales bacterium
GCATCGTCGAGCACATCGGTGATCACCGTGGTGAGCATCTCGGAGCGTTCGATGCTGTTGGTCGAGGTGACCAGGCGGTCGGCTTCGATCCGCAGGGTACCGCGCACGGTTCGCCCACCATCGGTCGATGCGGCCGGGTCCGGGTCGTCGTCGATAGGTGCCAGCCAGGTCCATTCCCCCGGCGGGACGGTCGCCTCGAAGTTCGCGTCGAGGATCGCAGCCGCTTGGTCAGGTTCGCTGAGCTGCCAGGTGGTTTCACAGAACACCATCGCCTCTCCCTCCCGGTTCGACACGCTCGGCGGTGCCTCGGTGGTCGCGACGAGGCTGAGCACATCGACCGGGGTCGGCTCGGCGTCCAGCACGTCGAGGAAGCGGTCGAGCGACGCATCGGGAACGAGCGTGATCCCACCGAAGAACTGGTGGCGACCGGTTCCGGTGGGCAGGGCCCGGGTAAGGATGTAGCCGCCGGCTCGCAGGTCACGGCTGCCGGCGCGTTCATCGACGTCGATGACGTCGCCGGTACGCACGTCGCGGACGGTGACCCCTGCGCCGCGGCGGACGTCGGTGACCTGGAAGACCGAGTGGCCGATCAGCGCCCACGCTTGGGCGAGCATCGCCTCGTCGGTGGGCAGGAGTGCGCCGCGTTCGCTCAACCATTCGGCGAAGCGGCCGCCTTCGACGAGTACGGCGTCGACGATCAGCGGGTCGCGGTCGAGGAGTTGTTCCGGTGACAGATCGCTGTGTCTGCCCCGGATCCAAGCCATCTCCTCGGCTTCGTAACGGTGCTTGAACCCGAGCCACCAGTTGGCTTTGCGGTAGAGCCAGGTGAGCCGGTCGTCCAGGCCGACCTCGTCGACGCCGAGGTGGCAGTGCTTGTACTTGCGGCCCGATCCGCAGGGACACGGGTCGTTGCGGCGGGCCTTGGGGGCGTGGGGGGCGAGCACCGTGTCGAGGATCGCGAGGTCGTGGGCCACCGCGTCGGTGGCGAGGCTCGCCAGCTGGGTTCGGGCCGTGCGGGCTTCGCCGCGGTCGAACGCGAACCAGGCCAGGTCGTGGACGGCTCCGGGGTGGTCGGGATCTTCCCGGTGAGCGATCTCGACCCAATGCTCGAACTGGTCGGTTCGTCCGACGTGGGCGTGGATCTGCGCGACGAGCCACGCGGCCGCCGCGCCGGTCCGTCGCTTGGAAGCGGTCACGTCGCGCAGCCCCAGCGCGAATGCCAGGAGCTGACCGGCGGTACCGGTTGCGTCGGAGTCGATGAGCACGTTGTCGCTGAATGCTGCGACCACGAGCCGGTCGCCGAGTGCCCGACCTGCGTCGGCCAGGTCTTCGGGGTCGCGGATCTCGTCGGCCTGGAACTTCCTCCAGGCCAACTCCAGCGCGCGAAACGCAGCGGTCTGTGGCCCGTCGAATCCGTAGACGTCAGCAGTGTCTTCGACGAGGCGACCGAGTCGGTCTGCGGCGAAGTCGAAACCGGCCGGGGCGATCCACAGACTGTCACGTTCCAATCCCGCGGCTGCGAACAGCTCGTCGAGTGGGGGCAAGGTCGCACCACGCAACTCTGGGTGGTGCACCAGGACCCGGAACAACAGGTCATGGACGAAGAGCGATTCGGGCTCGGGTGCGTCCGGGTCGATGATGTCTCTCAACGCGGCGATCATCTCTGGGGTCGCCTTCGCGGCCTCGTCGACGCCGCTGCCCACGACGGTGTCACCGTCGAGACGCATTTCGATGAAGCCACCGCCTCGTGCGCCGTGGGCGGCGAGCCAGCCCGCGGGCACGGTGACGTTGTCGATTCTCGATCGGTCGGGATCCTCGGCGAGGTCGGGGTCACCCATCAGTGCGGCGGTGCGGCGCTCGTCGCTGTCGCCATCGACGGAGCCGCCGCCTTCGAAGTGACACCACTCCTGGAGCAGCGGAATGAACAACAGCCCGAGCGCCCGGGAGTGGATCGTGTCCGACGCGACGTCGAGCGCGCTGACCGGCACGGTCCAGGTCAGCCCGTCGAGCAGGGCGACCCGGTCAAAGGCCAGGTCGGTAAGGTCGTGCTCGGTGCCGTCGCCCGTGTCGGGCGGCGAGGCGAACTCGACGGTGGGCATCGAGGCGATCACCTGGTCGACACGGTCCTCGGGGTCGGGGCCGAGCTGCAGCTCGCGGGCGACGAGTTCGTCGACGAGGTGGTCGAAATCGACCGGGCCCTCGCGCAGGATCTCGCCGATGTGATTCCGGACGCGCGCGGCCGGGTCGATCCTCGCCATGTGGATCCAGGGTACCCGTCGCCGCGGCGCATCGCGGTGCCCGTCCGGTTTGGTGGGGCCGGTTCCGGGTAGCTCTGCGTTGTCTGCACGACTTGAAGGAGGCCCCATGTCCACCCCGTATCCCGGCCACACCGTTCCGGGCGCACGTGAGGTCGAGGTGATCGAGGACCGTGTCTCACCGGTCGCACGTATCGGCCAGTGGATGGTGGCTGGTTCGGGAGCGGTCCTCGCGATTCTCGGCGTCGTGACGCTCATCCGTACCGGTATCCACAGCGACCTTGCACAGCCGATCGTGAATGTGTGGGGCCATACCGCGACGCCATGGCTGGGCATCGTCGAACTCGCGGTCGGGGTGGTCCTGATCGGTCTGGGCACGTCGCTGCTCGGGCGACGCTCCGCAGTCGTGCTCGGGGTGTTGTTGATCGCGGCCGGCGTGTTCGCCCTCGCCTCTCCGGGGAATGTGCCCGACGAACTCGCCGTCGACGACACATTCGGCTGGATCCCCTTGGCGGTCGGTGTCGTCGCGACCGTCGGTGCTCTGCTGCCCGAGGGCGTGACCCGGGTGCGCAGCCGCCAGATCGAGGAGTACTGAGCAACAGATCGTCCGGGAGATCTCCCGCCGGAGGCCGCTGGTCGTGCCGGGTCGCGGTAGGCGAGGTCGTCCGCGACGCAAACGGCGGTGCTTGGCATCGGAGCTGGCTGAATTCCATGCAGCTCGCAGGGTGCCGTTGTCGGGCTGACCACGGCAGCTCGATGACGGCCTACTGTGACCGTTGGTCACGCGACCGGTGGCCAGAAGCCAACCGGTCACATCTACCCAGGGGACATTTCCGATGCCAACGTTCGATGGGGATCTCGCGCACGCCGATGACGCCACGATCCGCGCTGCGGTCGAGGTCGCTGACGTCCCGGCGTTGCTCGCGGCGCTCGCTGCGGCCACCGGCGACACCGGGCTGCTGGCGGCAGAGTTCGAGCCGCACCCTGCGGGCATGGGCGACACGACCTTCGGGTTGTCACCCGAGCAGATCGCCGCCGCCTGCTCGCTCGGCGTCGACGCGTTGATCCGACTCCGAGATGCCGCCACACGCCATGTTCCCTCACCAGATGTCGACACGTTGCGCACGATCCTGACCTGGGTCACCGGCGGCGCCGACGTCGACCCGTACCTCGAGTTGCTCCGTGAGGAGCTGGGGCTCGAGGGCGACCTGCGTGCCCCCGACTGGAATGCGGCCACGCTCGCGCCTGGTCGCACCTATCGGGTCGTGATCGTCGGGGCGGGCATGTCGGGATTGGCCGCGGCACATCGGCTCCGCCAGGCCGGCGTCGAGGTGGTGGTGTTGGAGAAGAACGCCGACGTCGGGGGCACCTGGCTCGAGAACACCTACCCGGGTTGCCGGGTGGATGTGACGAACCTGTTGTACAGCTACTCGTTCGCGCAGCGCGACGACTGGCCGGAGTTCTACTCGAGCCAGCAGGTGCTGCTCGACTACTTCCGCGCCGTCGCCGACGAGCA
>DASSYG010000067.1:0-2669 GCA_035703405.1 Acidimicrobiales bacterium
AACCTGAATCCTGCGCGTCTGCCAATTCCGCCACTCGCCCGAGTGAGGAAGCCCGCCAATGCTAGCGACATCGTGCTCGGATGGGCCAACACGTGGCCGACGGCGCGTATCGTGGAGCGCCATGGGTGCCCGTGGCTTCGAACGCCGACTCGAGAACCTCGTCGAAGGAGTCTTCGGCCGGGTGTTCAAGTCGACCGTGCGCCCCGTGGAGATCGGCCGCCGTCTGATCCGCGAACTCGACGCCACCCGCGACGTCGACGTCCGGGGCACCACGATCGTGGCGAACGCGTTCACGGTCTGCCTGAGCGAGACCGACTACGAGCAGTTCGCCGACATCCACGCCACCGTGTGCGCCGAGCTGGCCGACGCCGCACGCGATCACGCGCGTGACGAGGGCTACCAGTTCGTCGGACACGTGGACTGTGAGTTGGTCATCGATCCCGAACTGCGCACCGGTGCGTTCGCGATCGACGCGAAGTTCCGCGAATCGGCCGGAGGAACAGGCCCGGGAACGTTGGTGCTGCCCTCTGGCGAACGCCGCCCCCTGGACGAGGAGATCGTGACGATCGGACGCATGCCGGGTTCGACCATCGTGTTGAACGACCCCAACGCGTCGCGCCGACACGCCGAGATCAAACCGGTCGGCTCGGGGTACGCGCTCGTCGACCTCGGTTCGACCAACGGCTCCCGGGTGAACGGGTCCCGGGTCGACACCCACACCTTGACCGACGGTGACACGTTGAGTTTCGGCAACACGGTCATCCGTTTCGAGTCGTCCTGATCCTGCAAGGCGACTCCGAGCGCGACCCCGTCGCGCCGGCGCACAACTAGGCTCGCCCCGTGGTTTCCGAGCAGTTGCTCAACGTCTTGAAGCTCTGCCTGCTCGCGCTCCTGTACCTGTTCTTCCTCCGGGTGCTGCGGGCCGTCTGGGTCGAAGTCAAGGGCCCGGCGCTTGCGGGTGGTGAACCGGCGCCCACCCAACCTGCCAAGGAACGCCACCGGCGTCGCCGCTCGCCGACCCAGCTCCGCATCGTCGCCCCTCCCGAACTCATCGGGCTGCGCTTCGACCTCGCGGATGAGTTCACGATGGGGCGGGCAGCCGGCTGCCAGGTGACCCTGGATGACACCTACGCCTCACAGATCCACGCACGCGTGTTCCGCCGAGACGGTCAGTTCTACGTCGAGGATCTCGGCTCCACGAACGGGACGTGGTTGAACCGCGCGAAGGTCACCGGTCCGCTCGAACTCGAACGCGGTGACCAGATCCAGATCGGCAACACCGTTCTGGAGGTCGCCTGATGGAACTGGCGGCCGGTGGCGCAACCGACGTCGGGATGGTCCGCAGCGCCAACCAGGATTCGTGGCTGATCGCCGATCGCCTCTGGGCGGTCGCGGACGGCATGGGCGGTCATCAGGGCGGCGAGGTCGCTTCGCAGGTCACGATCGAAGTGCTCGGCGAACACTTCGACGAGTTCACCTCCGAAGCACTCGTTTCGGCCGCGTTTGATGCGAACACCGCCGTGCACACCCGGGCGTCCCAGCACGCCGAGTTGCGGGGCATGGGCACGACACTGTGCGCCCTCGCACTGGTCGACACCGACGACGGCAAACAGGCGCTGAGCATCATCAACGTCGGTGACTCACGCTGCTACCGCTGGCGCGATGGCGAGATGACCCAGATCACCCGCGACCACTCTCTCGTCGAGGACATGCGAGCCGCCGGGCAGATCACCGACGCCGAAGCGGCGGTGCATCCCCACCGCAACATCGTGACCCGCGCCCTGGGTATCCAGCCCGAGGTGAAGGTCGACACGTTCGCGGCTGTGCCGACCGCGGGTGACCGCTACGTGCTGTGCAGCGACGGGCTGTTCAACGAGGTCACGGTCGACCGGATCGCGGCGACCCTGCGTCGGCTCGCCGACCCGCAGGAAGCCGCACTGGAACTGATCCGACAGGCGAACGAGTCGGGCGGACGCGACAACGTGACCTGTGTCGTCGTCGACGTCATCGATGACGCCGGCGCGGCCGCAGCGGTGGGCGCCGACTCCGAGCCGGGCACGGCGACCTCGCCGGCGCCGGCGCGGCAACCCGACCTGGCCGGCATCACCACCGCGCAACCGGCCGTGGACGTCGAGTCGCCTCCGGAGAAGGCTCCGTCCCGTCGCCGGCGTCGCGACCGCACGACATCTGAGCCTCGGCTCCGCCGAGCGACCTGGCGTTCGCTGATCTTCGCGGTGGTGCTGCTCGCCATTCTCGGCGTCGCGACCCTCGCGGTCGGCTGGTACGCCCGCGGGTCCTATTTCGTCGGACTCGACGACGGCGAGGTGACGATCTACAAGGGGCGGCCACAGCAGGTGTTGTGGTTCGAGCCCACGGTCTCCAGCCACACCGGCATCTCCGAAGCACAGGTGCCGGCGCCGTTGCTCGACGCCGTCAGCGCCGGGAAGCAGCAGTCGACATCGTCGGACGCGCACGCCTACGTGGCGAGGATGCGCTCGATGATCTGCACCGAACTTCGCAACGGGGCGGCACCGTCGCCGTCTCGACCAGGTGCACCGACCACCACGATCCCCTCCGCCTGCCGCGACCTCGCGACGGCCCCCACCACGACATCGAAGCCCACGACGACCGCGGGTGCCACGACGACCACGGTCGCGCCGACGACGTCA
>DASSYG010000204.1:0-2969 GCA_035703405.1 Acidimicrobiales bacterium
TCCCAGCGGGTCGAAGCCGGACATCTCGAAGCCGACCTCACCCGGCATCGGATCGGCTACGACCACCGGGTCGGCCCGATCCTGGAGTGTTTCGACGATGCGGACATCGACGTGCGGATCCTCAAAGGCGTCGCCATCGGCCGGCTCGACTACCCCGACGAACAACTCCGCCCGACCTCCGACCTCGACCTGCTCGTCCACGCGGAGCAGGTCGACCACGCCGTGCAGGTGCTGGAGTCGCTCGGAGGGGTGCGCACCGACCCGGACCCGACGCCGGGTTGGACCCGTCGGGTCGGCAAAGGCGCGACCGTGGCGCTGGAGGAATGGAACCTCGAAGTCGACCTGCACCGGATCCTGGTTTGGGGCCCACTGGGCGTACGCGTGGCGGGCGAAGTCCTCTGGGACCGCACACGGCCCTTCGACTACCTCGGCACCGAACGATCGACCCTGGCACTCGAAGAGACCTTGTTGCACGTGTGCGCGCATCTGCTGATCCTGGGCGTCACCCGGGCCCGAGAAGCCCGTGACGTCGCGCAACTCATGGTGAACCCGGCGCTCGACATCGAACGGCTCCTGCACGTCGCCCAGCGGTGGGGACACGAGAGTGTGCTGGCCGTCGGAGTCGCCACTGCGGTGCGCGAACTCGCCCTCACCGAGCCGGCTCTACCGCTCGTCCGGTGGGCTCAGGGACACCAGGTTCCCCGACTCGACAAGGTTTGGCTGCGTGCCGCGCAGCCCGAACCGCGTCTTCACGGCCTGGAACAACTCGGCGTGCTTCACGAGCTCCGCCACAGCGATGACCCCTGGGGTGACCGGCGGATCCTGCTGCGGGCCAATCTGGCTCCAGCGCCCGGCACGTACCCGACTCCGCTGCGCCGCTTGCGCTCGCTTGCCGGTCGGCCCCTCGACCGGTTCAGGCGACGACCGTTCGGACCCACATGACCGGGCCGACGAACCGCCACATGGCCCAACCGGTGGGCCCTGCGGCACGACTGGTCATCGCGTCGAACGCCCACTACACCGAGGTGGCGAACACGGCGGTTGCCGTGCTCGCCAATAGCGCCGACGTGGTGCAGATCTCCGGAGCCGTGGCCGCGCTGGTGACCCGTCTAAACGGTCGACCGCTGGCCGAGGTGTTCGCGGTCGAGTTCGACGGTGACACGGAAATGTCGCCGAGACGATTGGTGGAGGCGCTCCGGCGACTCAAGGTGCTGGGCGTCATCGAAGACCTTCCCGCGGGGGAAGACCATCGACGCTGCGAGTGGTCCGATCCGGTGACCGCAGCGACGGCGGTGGCGGTCGCGGGACGGACGATACGCGGTTCAACCGTGCCAACGGTGCTTCACCTTGCCGCTCCGACGCCCACCACCAGCGCAACAGATCGCCGTGAACCCGCAGCGGATGCGGCCACGAAGAACGGGCAACGCACCGCAGTACTCACGAGGGTCACACCGACCGGATCGCCCACGACCATCCAGGTCGACGGCCACGTGCTCGACGAGCTCGTGCTCCTCACGACTCCCGCCACGTCCGCTCCCGGCTTCGGCACCTCGGTGGGCACCGGTCAGGCACCCGATCCCATCGAAATGTTCGTGGCCCTCGTGCAGGCCACCGACCCCCGCTCGCAGCTCGCGGTGGCCGGGGTCGTCGACGCGTTGGCCATCGCTGCGGACTCGGGCCTCACGGCACGACGAGGCACCTGACAGAGTCGCCCTCCTCGTTTGTCGTCGTGATCCTAACCGGTCACGTCCAACACCGAGCTGGCGAGACACCCAGGCCCGTGCGGGCAGGCGGACGGCCACGACATCAGCGGATACGATCACGACACATCGGGATCGCATCGGCTCGGAGCGGCTCAATGGGAATCTTCGATTCTTCGGAACAGGCGAGGACCCGACGTCGGGACCGGTCGAGTGCTGCTTCGGGACCCGACGAACAGCAACAGGCACGGTGGCGCGCAGAGGGCAAGTTCTACGAATACACGGGATTCTCGGACGAGGGCGTCGGGCATCCCCTGACGATCACGGTCTACGCGGATCGCATCACCACGACGCCCGGCCACGAAGGCGCAGCCGCAAATGGCGGCGTGACCCGACTACCGGTTCGTGGGGTTCGGGTCGAAGAGGTGCCGCTGCGTGCCGTCGATGGCGTCGATGTCGAGAAGGCGACCGTGACCCAAGTGCGCATCAGAGTCAACGCGTCACTGCAGTCCCTGGCTTTTCTGTGTCGACGCACGATGGCCGAACAGGTCCGCCACGATCTCGAGGCCGGCATCTCCGAAGCGATGATCGCTGCGGCGAGACGAGCCGTGCCCGAGGCGCCGATCCCGGCCATCGCCAACCTGATCGCCGCCGACGATCCCGCGGCGCGGATCGAGCAACTCGCCGGACTGCGTGACCGGGACCTGATCACCGAGCAGGAGTTCGAAGCGAAGAAGCGCCAGATCCTGGGGTTGTGACGATGGGTCCTCGGCATTGCGCCGGGCGAGCCAGGAGGCCGGCGGCACCGGCCGATCCGTGTTCATGGATCCGTCGCTCGAGCCGGTCTTCGGACGTCCGGCCCGCCACGGCGCGCGGTCGTCGTGTCGACGAAAACGCGGCGCCATGCGGGATATGCTCCCGAGATGGCCGCTCGCACCGCCCACCGCGAGGACGGAGAACGACCCGGCAGCGAACGTGCCGAGGTGCTTCCGTTTCGGGGCCTCCGCTCGGCCGAGACCGTCGAGCCAGGATCGGCGCACGACCACACGAACCCGTCGCTGGACGATCCGCGCTGGTCGGTGGTCTTGGGCGACGTGTTGCGTGATGAACGCCGCCGGCAGCAGCGCGCGTTGGCCGATGTGGCCGAACGGGCAGCGGTTTCGCTGCCGTATCTGTCCGAGGTCGAACGCGGCCGCAAGGAGATCTCCTCGGATCTGCTCGCCGCGGTGATCACCTCACTCGAAGTGGACCTGGCCACGGTGCTCGAGC
>DASSYG010000250.1:0-3334 GCA_035703405.1 Acidimicrobiales bacterium
CGTGTCGATCACCAACAAGAAGGGTTCGCAACGATGACCGCCGCCGAAACGTCGCCGCTGGGAGAGAAGAAGATCACCCCGGACGACCTGCGCGCCAAGTTCTCCGAACTCCAGGGAGAGGTGGATTCCACGGCGGACGCCGCGAAGTCGACCGCGCTGACCGTGGGTGCCGCCGTGGCGACCGTTGTCGTGCTGGGAGTATTCCTGCTGGGTCGACGCCGTGGTCGCAAACGCACCACGGTGGTCGAGATCCGGCGCGTGTGAGAGGTCACCGATGGCTCTGTTGTTGATGCTCCAGCGAAGGTTCTTCAGTCGGTTCATGGAGGGCCGCGCGGGTCCATGGGGCGCGCTGGCGGCCGGCGTCTTCGGCTTTCGCATGCTCGTCAAATGGGGTCGCAGGTCCGAGGACGTCGCGTACCGGGCTGTACTGAAGCCGGGAGAGACGGTGACGATCGCGCACACCGCCGACACCGAGGTCTCGCTCAAGCGCGACGCGCTCAAGGTGAAACGAGACGGGCGCAAGGCGAAGCGTGCCGCGAAGAAGGTACGTCGCCGAGCAATTTCCGGTGCGGTGACGGTCGAGACGTCGACCGAGAATTCGACTTCGTGACGCGTTCCGGGGGGGTGCTCGACGCGGGTGACCGGGTCCTGCTCATCGACCACAAGAAGCGCAACTACCTGGTGACCCTCGAGGTGGGCGCGGCCTTCCACTCCCACGCGGGGATCGTCGAACATGACGTCCTCATCGGTGCACTCGAAGGGTCGGTGCACCGGGCCACCAAGGGCGGCACCTACACGGTGATGCGCCCCACATTGTCCGATTTCGTACTCAAGATGCCCCGCGGCGCCCAGGTCATCTACCCCAAAGACCTCGGGCCGCTACTGTTGCTGGCCGACATCGGACCCGGGGTGAAGGTGCTCGAATCCGGTGTCGGGTCGGGTGCATTGTCGATGACAATGCTGCGCGCCGGCGCAGACATCATCGGCTACGAACTCCGCGAGAACTTCGCGATCACCGCCCAGCGCAATGTGCGCGACTTTCTCGGCGAAGAGGTCATGAACCGGTACCGGGTCGAGATCCGCGACGCCTATGAGGGCATCGACGAGGACGATCTCGACCGGGTCGTGCTGGATCTCCCCGAGCCCTGGCAGGTCGTTCCTCATACGACCGGTCGGCTCCGGCCCGGTGGGATCATCGTGGCCTACACCCCGTCGATCACCCAGGCGGTGCAGTTCCGAGAGGCGCTCGGTGACCACCGCTTCAGGTTCGCGGAGACGACCGAGGTGTTACGCCGCACCTGGCACATCGAAGGTGCCGCGGTGCGGCCCGACCACCGCATGGTCGCCCACACCGGCTTTCTCACCCAGGCCCGCTGGCTGGGCGGTTGAACCAGCGAATCAGTCGTTCTCGATGAAGATGCACTCACCGGGGCATTCTTCTGATGCCTCGATGGTGGCCTCTTCGAGCCCTTCGGGCACGGTCGCCTGCGACGCGGCACCGCCCGGGTCGCTCAACGCTTCGCCATCCTGTTTCACATAGGCGAGACCGTCGTCGAGGAGGACGAACACCTCGGGACAGATCTCTTCGCAAAGCCCGTCACCAGTACAGAGATCCTGGTCGATCCAGACCTTCATAATCGCTTGCAGCCTCGTGTCGCGGATGGATTGGGCCCTCGCCAGTGCGAGCCCCTGGAATGCCACGTTAGGTGGCACCACGGTCGTTTCACGATTCCAAGTGGGTGCCACCGGTCACCAGAGGGCACACCGACGACACGTCATCGGGTCGCCATCACCTCGAAATGTCGAGGAAGCCGGTAAGGTCCGAATGATCGGCGAAGACCCCGAGGAGGTGATTCCGATCGAACCCGACGAACACAACGACAGCAGGCACTCCGACCACAGGCGTACCGCATCGATGAAGGTCGCGGAACTCACGAGCTACTGCGACGAACTGGAGCGAGAGCTCGGAGACCTGCGCCGCCGCGCCCAGGTCGGCCCGACGCGCATACACGAACTCGAGGAACGGCTCGTCGATACTCGTGCCCAACTCGCACAAGCGGTGTCCCGCAACGAGAAGTTGACCTTCACCCTGCGTGAGGCACGCGACCACATCGCGTCGCTCCGAGAGGAGGTCGACAAGCTCACCCAGCCTCCGGCCGCTTACGGCACGCTGCTCGACGTGAACGACGACGGCACCGTCGACGTGTACTCGGGCGGACGGAAGATGCGGGTCGCGGTGGCGATGGAAGACGCCGACTCGCTCGAGATCGGCATGGAGGTCGTGCTGAACGACTCGCTGAACGTCGTATTGGCTCGTGACCCCGAGACCCAAGGTGAGGTCGTGACGTTTTCCGAGCACATCGGTGACGACCGTGCTCTGGTCAGCGCACACTCCGACGAAGAGCGGGTCGTGTCGCTCGCGCCGAGCCTGCGTGACGTGAAGTTGCGGGCGGGTGACACCTTGCGAATGGACAGCCGGTCGGGTCTGCTGCTCGAGAAACTGCCCCGCCCCGAAGTCGAGCAACTCGTGCTCGAAGAGGTTCCGGACATCACCTACTCCGACGTGGGTGGACTGGATTCGCAGATCGAGCAGATCGCCGATGCGGTCGAGCTGCCCTATGTGCACGCGGACCTGTTCGCCGAGCACGACCTTCCCGCGCCGAAAGGCATCCTGTTGTACGGGCCGCCGGGCTGTGGCAAGACCCTGATCGCCAAGGCTGTCGCAAATTCGCTCGCCAAGAAGGTCGCCGACGTCTCCGGCGACGAGCACGCGCGCAGCTACTTCCTCAACATCAAAGGCCCCGAGCTGCTCAACAAGTACGTGGGGGAGACCGAGCGTCAGATCCGCCTGGTCTTCCAGCGTGCTCGGGAGAAATCCGAAGAGGGTTGGCCGGTCATCGTGTTCTTCGACGAGATGGACTCGATGTTCCGGACCCGGGGTACCGGCATTTCCTCGGACATGGAGTCCACGATCGTGCCGCAACTCCTGGCCGAGATCGACGGCGTCGAAGCGCTGCGGAACGTGATCGTGATCGGCGCGTCGAACCGTGAGGACCTCATCGACCCGGCGATCCTGCGACCCGGCCGCCTGGACGTCAAGATCAAGATCGAACGTCCCGACGCCGAGGCCGCCGCACAGATCTTCGCCCGGTACCTCAACACCGATCTGCCCCTCGACCCCGACATGGTCGCGGAGGCCGGTGACGCCGACGGCGCCATCGCCGCGATGATTTCGGACACCGTGGCCGAGATGTACCGCACCGACGAGACGAATCGCTTCCTCGAGGTCACCTACGCGAACGGTGACAAAGAGATCATGTTCTTCAAGGACTTC
>DASSYG010000253.1:0-2223 GCA_035703405.1 Acidimicrobiales bacterium
CGATCAAAGACCTCGAGTCGCAGGGGCTGATCGTCATCGCACCCGACGCGACCGACCGGCGGGTCCGTCGGCTCACGATCACCGACGACGGACGTGCGCTCGAAGCCGAACTGACCGACGCTCAGATGTGTCTCCTCGACAACACGTTCCGTCAGGCCGGGGAGGGGGCGGAGGCGGCATGGCGGGCGGTGATGGGGTTGCTCCGTGCAAATTCGTCCGACCCCCGCTGACGGAATCCGGTGTGCAGTTGTTGTCGGCCGCACTCGACATTCGCGACAACAACTGCGCACTCGACCGTCGGCGTCACCGACCCTCTTCGACGTCCTGGGCGGGAACGCGCAGGGCGACCGGAGCCGACGGCTTCTCGCCGGTCGAGACATGCTGCGTCGGATCGACGACGAGGACCGGCACGGGACAGTGCTCGGTGAGATACGCCGCGACGCTGCCCATCATCTGTTTGGACAGACCGCGACCGCGTTTGCCGATCACCAGCACGTCGGCGTGCTGTTCGGTCGCGAACCAGCGCAGACTCTGCCCCGCGGGGCCGGCGATGACGGCGTAGCCGACCGGTACATCCTCGGTGCCGGACGCAGCGGCCTCCAGGCGTTCCTTCGCCCTGGCGAGTACCTCCGAGTCGACGTCGGTTCCGTCGTCGTACGACACCACCGCGACGAGCTCGAGCACCCCTCCACCCGGCGCGAACAGTTTCCGCGCGGTGCGCAGCGCTTGCTCCGCGTGCTTCGAGCCGTCGAACCCCACCATCACTCGCAGGCCACCGGATTCCTCGCTAGCGGTACCCCACATCGTGACCGGTTCCGACGCGATCGACCGAGGATTCCGTTCGATACGTTCGAACGCGATGGGTACGAACAGGGGCCCGAGGATCACCGCGATGATCGTCCAGCGCGGATCGTGCCCCTTGCGGGCCATCCACAATCCGGTGGCGAGCCCGGTGAGCACCCACACGCCGATGAAAACCCACAGCGCAGTCCAGTTCACGGTGTCCTCCTGAAGTGTGAAGGGGCGAGGTCGGAGCGGGCCATAGGGCTCACCGTCCCTGGTAGACGTCGGGGATGCCGTCGCCGTCGTCGTCGACCCGGTCGCGGTCGGCGACGGCGCGGTACGCACGGTTGCGGATGGTGAGGACGATCGACGCCAGAACGGCACTGAGCACCGACCCGAACAGCACCGCGACCTTGGCGTGGTCTGCCTCGAGTGATCCGGCGCCGAACGCAAGGTCGCCGATCAGCAGGGAGACAGTGAATCCGATACCTCCGAGCAGCGACACACCGAACACGTCGATCCAGCGCAGGTCGTCGTCGAGTCGGGCTCGCGTGAATTTCGCCATGACGAAGGTGGTACCGAAGATCCCGACGACCTTGCCCACGACGAGCCCGGTGGTCACACCCACGGAGACCGGATCGGTGAGCGTGGAGGTGAGACCCGAGAGACCTCCCACTGTGACGCCGGCGGCGAAGAACGCGAAGATCGGCACCGCGATACCGGCGGACAAGGGTCGGATCCGATGTTCTACGCGTTCGGCGACGGCGATCTTCTTGCCCTTGACGTGCCGCGACACGGGGACGAGGAAGCCGAGCAGCACACCGGCGATGGTGGCGTGCACCCCGGACTGGTGGACGAGCCACCACGTGATGATGCCCAAGGGCACCAGAACCCACCATGCGGTCACGCCGCGTTGCATGGCAAAACCGAACGCGATCAGCGGAATCAGTGCGGCGCCCAGATACAGCAGGTTCAGGTCGTCGGTGTAGAACACGGCGATCACCGTGACCGCGAGCAGGTCGTCGACCACCGCAAGGGTGAGCAGGAATGTCCGCAACGCCGTCGGCAGGTGCGACCCGATCACCGCAAGAACGGCCACCGCAAACGCGATGTCGGTGGCGGTCGGGACCGCCCACCCGTTCAATGCCGCGGCGCCGCCCTGCAGGTTGATCGCGACGTAGATCAACGCTGGAGCCACCATCCCGCCGACTGCGGCGACGATGGGCATTGCTGCACGTCGGAGATCCCGTAGGTCGCCCTCGACGAATTCGCGTTTGAGTTCGACGCCGACGATGAAGAAGAAGATCGCCAGCAATCCGTCGGCCGCCCACGTGCCCAGCGACAGATGCAGGTGCAGCCACTCGGGGCCGATCGCAGTGTCGCGTACTTCGTGATACGAGTCCGACCACGGGGAGTTCGCCCAGATCAGCGCCGCGAGAG